>DAOVYA010000202.1 GCA_030635865.1 Gammaproteobacteria bacterium
AAACCATGGAGGAAATGTTCAGGCTGACCCTTGAAAACCCGAGCCTTGCCTACAATGGGCGCCTGCGTTCTGAAACCGAGGCAGTATACGGTTACTATACGATCAACCTCAGGGAGAATGTCGAGAAAGGCCGTCAACTTTTTTACAAGGCAGTAGAAAGCGACCCGCGAGACACCCAGCACAGGATCAACCTGGTCAATCTGCTAATAGTAATGTATGACTTTGATGCGGCAGAGCAGCAATTGGAGCTGTTCATGGCAGCAGAGACCCATAGTGGGAGCGAGAAAGATTTTCGCATCCTGAGGGAAGACATCAAAGCCGGACGCATCGCCGCTGAAACACCTGACACACTTGAATCCAGGAGCTGAATAGTCAATGAGCCAGAGTGTAAGCATCATCCTGCCGGCAAAAAACGAGGCCGAAAGCCTGGACAAGTTATTGCCGGTACTGCGCAAGAATTTTCCGGAAGAGGAAATCATTGTCGTCAACGACGGCTCAACCGACAACACCGTCGAACTATGCAAGCAGAACCAGGTGACTGTCATCACACATATCTACTCCATGGGCAATGGCGCGGCCATCAAGACCGGCGCCAGAAATGCCAGTGGTGACATCCTGATGTTCATGGACGCAGATGGCCAGCATAACCCGGAGGATATCAATCGCCTGCTCGAGAAGATCCATGAAGGCTATGATATGGCCGTCGGGGCCAGGCAGTTGAATACCCATGCCTCATTGCTGAGGAAAATCGGCAATACAATCTACAACAAGCTGGCAACATTCATGACCGGCTACCCGATCGAAGACCTCACTTCAGGTTTTCGCGCTGCAAGGGCCAGGCATTTTCGAAAGTTTCTTTACCTGCTACCGAACAAGTTCTCCTACCCGACCACCAGCACCATGGCATTTTTCCGCTCCGGTCTGCCGGTAGCCTATGTGCCGATCAAGGCCATGAGCCGGGCAGGCGAAGGACAAAGCCATATCCGGCTGTTTCATGATGGATTCCGGTTCCTGATAATTATCGTAAAAATAGGCGCGCTGTTCTCGCCCATGCGTTTCTTTTTGCCCATCAGCGGACTGCTGTTCTTTACTGGCCTGGCCTATTATGGCTACACCTATTACAACTTTGAACGACTGACTAACATGACGGCAGTTCTTTTCCTGTCATCACTGTTTACCTTCCTGATCGGAATCGTATCGGAACAAATCTCCGCCCTGCATTACAAGGACATACATGAAACAAAGCGGCGTACAAGCCGGTAAAACTTCTTTCCTGGCTGGCACACGACATCACCTGCGCATGTCCATATACCGTGTAGCCTGCAGCGTCAACAAACAGTGCAGCACACCGATACAACGGCACACCCGGATGCAAGACAGGTTCACATGGATGAAATGAGAATCTCAATCGCATTGTGCACGTACAATGGTGATCCTTACCTTTCTGAATTACTTGAAAGCCTTGCTGGTCAGGATTTCAGGCCCTACGAGCTCGTTGTCTGTGATGATGGCTCAACGGACTCGACACTTTCAATCCTCAACGAATTCGAGCATGTTGCGCCCTTTCCGCTCAGGATATTCAGCAACACGGAAAACCTTGGTGTCATAAAAAACTTTGAAAAGGCACTCTCGCTATGTAGTGGCGACTATATAGCCCCGTGTGATCAGGATGACGTATGGCGACCAGAAAAGCTGGAACGGCTGGCAGACTGCCTGCATGCCTGCGGCAGCGGAGACAGTGATGGCCCGGTACTTGTTCATTCCAGCCTGGAACTTGTCAATAGCAAGCTGGAGAGTACAGGCAAGAGCTACATGAAATATCAAGGCCTGGAACCACAACACAAGAACCAGTACAGGACACTACTGGTACAGAACTACATACCCGGCTGCAGCATGCTGTTTTCTGCTGACCTGTTAACACAGGCCTTGCCTTTTCCTGACTCCACGGTCATGCATGACTGGTGGCTTGCATTGATTGCCTCACTGGCCGGCACGATTTGTTTCGAACCATCACGAACAGTTCTCTACAGGCAGCACAAGGGGAACCTGACAGGCTCAGCATCCAGGTTCTCGCCAAAGACATTTCTATATATGATGATGCTGTGGCCGGCCCTGAAAACAGTACGCAGAAATTACATGGCTGCTTCCGCACAGGCCGTCGCTGCATGCAAAAGATTGTCAGAAAACAGCATTAACACCCCCATAGACGCAGCCAACTATATTGAATCCCTGTCTATGTCGAGGTTCAGCACACTCGCCTCACTGGCAAGGGGAAGGATCGGCAGGGCCAACATCCTGAGGAACCTCACACTGCTGGTTGCCGTATTGATTTCCAGCCGGAAAAAACCTGTTGTGAAAGAGCCATGACCGGCAATCCGACATTTTCAGAGGATACGGTCGCGGTCATTGTTACCTATAACCCCGACACGGACACGATCAGGCAGACCCTGGCATCACTGTCCAATCAATGCGCCACGGTGATCATCGACAATGGCTCAAGAGAACCGCTGGTTTCCAGTCTGGAAGTACTTGCCTCGGAATCTGACTCTGTAGAACTGATGTGCCTTGAAAAAAACATGGGGATTGCCTATGCACAAAACCGGGCAATCAACCAGATAATAAAAACCCGCACCGGGATCATCTACACGATGCTGCTTGATCATGACAGCATCCCTGACAGGGCGATGGTATCCAGTCTTGAGGAGGCTTTCAGAGACCAGCAAGCACACTCCAGGGTTGCAGGCACTGGACCGGCACTTTATGACCCCAGGGACAAAAGGTACCTGGATTTCCATAAAATCAGGTTCGGCCTGTGGAGCAAGATCAAACCCGGAAGCCCTGGCAGGGAAAACCCGACTGTAGAAGTTGACAGCCTTAACAGTTCCGGCACCCTGCTATCCAACAGGGTGTTTACCGAAACAGACGGGTTTGACAGCAGCCTGTTTATCGATCACGTGGAAACCGACTGGTGCTTCAAGGCAAAGTCCCTTGGATACAAACTGTTCGTCACCACCAATACACAACTGATCCATCATATGGGTGATGACGTTTGCTACTACTGGCTGTTAAAAAAGAGAAGAATGCCCTACCGGTCTCCCGCGAGGCATTACTATATCGTCAGGAACAGCTTGCTGTTGCAAAAAAGAAGCTATGTGCCGATTGCCTGGAAGATTTCCAATATATTGAAACTGTGCTTCACCTTCTGTTACTTTGGCTGCTATTACAGGGACAGGACACAACAACGCAAACAGATATATCTTGGCTTCATGGACGGACTAAAGGGTGTTAGCGGGGTTTCAAGACACCAATAGGAACTGTTTATGGCGCCGAGGTTTCACAATAGCCGCCAGCACAACGACCCCACTCAATCGGCATGCTCCAATCGGCCCAATTTACCATGTTCACCGTCATGCGCCGCGGTGACGAGCAGCCAAAAATAATTGCAGTCCTCCAGATTTGCAGCCACTCTTATACCTGCCTTGAACCCACCAGCCGAACCCTGGTTATCCGGAAAACTTATCCGGGTCAGTAGCCACCCCCGATGACGCGCTTGCAAGTACAACGCTTCCATAATATGTTGAGAACCAATTATCCAGGGCATCGCAACATCTCTCGCCTTCCAGGGTAAGCGGCATATACAGGGTAGAACGCAGGGCTTTCCGGACAGAAACGACATTCACATTCTGATGAAAACTGGCGACCGCCAAAACGCAACCACAGAAATCATGGAACATCGTCTGACCCCGGTCCGCCGGAAAGCTTCAGCCTGGTGCGGCCACCATTACTTGATACGGGGCATTCGATAACATGCAATCAATCCTGGTACTGGCATCAACCTACCCCCGTTGGAAAAACGACACCGAGCCCCGCTTTGTGCATGACCTCTGCAAGCAGCTCAGCAGGGATTACCGTGTTATTGCCCTTGTACCGCATTATCCCGGCGCGAACTGCGAAGAAGACATGGATGGCGTCCTGGTTCACCGTTTCCGCTATTTCCTGCCTTCCGGTGAACGCCTTGCCTACGACGGGGGCATCATTCAGAACCTGAAAAGAAATCGTCTGAAGCTGCTGCTGGTACCGTTCTTCCTGATCAGCCAGTTCATTCAAATCCTGGTCCTCTGCAGGAAATACAAAATCAACCTGATACATGCCCACTGGGTCATTCCCCAGGGACTGCTGGCCCTGTTGGCAAGGCC
>DAOVYA010000097.1 GCA_030635865.1 Gammaproteobacteria bacterium
AGGGGTAGGTATAGGGTCGGACTTTTGATGCTGGAACGGTAACTTTTGGGGTAATAGAGGACATTCACCGGATACACAACCCCCCTGTTAGTTGCGGGTTTCTGGATGGCAACTATCGGCCAACTCCGGACCTTTGGCACAATGCAAAATGGCGACCGAAGTCGCCGTTCCTATTGATATTACTCTAATGGTTAGGCCGCTTGCTTGCGTCTTGCAATTCCTATCAAACTGAGAAGGCCTGAGCCGAAGAGCCAAGCCGCGGCCGGGATGGGGATGGCGCTACCGTAGGCTGAAACGTGTGAGGTCTCCGCAGTGCAGTTAGTAGGTCTATCGCAATTGAAGTCCTCACTAAACTCGCGCTCGAAGAAATAATACCCCTCTGCGTCATTGAACAAGATCTGTGTGTCCCAATCGTACACGCTGTACCACTTGGCGGCCTTCTCGACAATAACCTGGGGCGTTAAGCCCGTATAAGTGAATCGCACTTCGCCACCGATTGTATCGGTGAACAGCGTCACTTCCAGGGTACCAAAGTCAGTGCTTCCGCCTGCTCCGGGCCCAAGGTTATCTGGGACATCATCTTTCGCGAACAGCGTATCATCGAACAGCACGTCAAGAGCGACTGAAATTTCGTCAACATCGCAGAGCGGATCAGTTAAATCGTTGCCAGCACCGGTACAGATGTAGGCTGAAGCCTGACCGGATACAAGCCCCAGCAGACCAAGGCCGCTAATTAATGCAATAGACTTGAGATTAACCACTACAATTCACTCTTTTTGATAGCTGGTTTTTAAAAGCCACCCCCCCAATAAAGGCATTGTTTATATTTAGAGCAGGCTAAACACCCACTTTGGGTCAAACCTTGCCCCTGTATTAAAGTGTAGACAACTTCTGACCAGCTGCTCGTGAAGGTCTGCTTTGGGTCGGAAGTCGCCGTTAAGTCATTGTTTATATTAGGGTCCACTAAACGTCCGAGATGAAGTCGTTTCCCGACATTCATAATGTTTCTCAATAAGTTACCAATAAACATCGAACAATGTTGCGCAAGCGCCAGTTTTTGCGAGAAGCGTAGTTACGTAGGATGGATAAAGGAGCAAAGCGACATACCCGTCCTACATACTATGGGCTTAAGATTTACATCCCGTAGGCGCAGCCGAGCATCGCAGCGAAAACCGGATGAAGCTTGCGCCTGTTTGAGCGAAGCGAGTTGCGCAAGCGCCGGTTTTCTTATGCTGCTGGATCGGCGCCCCGCCGGGAAGCATTCAGATATTCCCTGCGAGGCGCGGTTCCTACGGGAGTTTCAGGGGTCACCTGATAATTGATGGTCTCTGTGTACTCTGTGCTCTCTGTGGCAAATATTTTTTGTTCTTTCTTTGCGCCTGTGCGTCTTTGCGCGAGTTTTTCTTTTTCGGATGTTAACTATCTGCTTTCAGGATTCCTGTCTCGCCCTCAAGCTGACCTATGATTACAGCGCCACAGGAATCGCTGAATACATTCACGCTGGTCCTCAGCATATCCAGGATACGATCAACAGCGAGGATCAGCCCGACGGCCTCAACTGGCAGACCGATCGCAGTGAGTATGATCGTAATGGCAACCAGGCTGGCTGCCGGTATGCCTGCCACACCGATAGATGTGAGCAAGGCCACCAATACAACCGTGAACTGCGTCGCCAGGTTGAGTTCCAGGCCATAGGCCTGGGCAATAAACATGGCCGCAACACATTCGTACAGGGCGGTCCCGTCCATATTAACGGTGGCGCCCAGAGGCAGTACAAAACTGCTGGTACGGTTGGAAACCCCGGCGTTCCTGGTCACGCATTCCAAGGTTACCGGCAAGGTTGCCGATGAAGATGCCGTTGAAAATGAGGTCAACAGGGCAGGAACCATGGCCCGGTAGTGCCTGGCCGGGTTGACCCTGCCGACCAGCACAAGCAGTAGAGGCAATACAATCAGAAAATGTGCGGCCAGCGCCAAAAGCACGGTGAGAAAAAATGCCAGTAAAGGCTCAAGTGCGGCAAAACCGGTTGATGCCACGACCTTCGCAACCAGCGCGAAGACGCCAACGGGCGCAAACAGCATGACCCATTCCGTGATTCTCATCATTACGTCAAACACGCCCTGCCAGAAATCCTGTAAGACCTTCCCTCCCGGTCCGGTAATACGTGACATAAAATAGCCGAATAACAGGCTGAAAAATATCAGCCCCAGCATCTGGCCCTGGGCTGCGGCTGCCACAATATTGGTCGGAACCATGCGCAGGAATATCTCGACAACATCTTCAACGCCACGGCCAGCCACCCGTTCTTCAATTGAGCCAATATCCTCGGACTGGGGCAGGATCGCCCTGGCAGGCTCACCATCCACGATCCCGGGCGCAATAATGTTCACCAGCAACATGCCGACAAGAATCGCAAACAGGCTGGTCGTCATGTAATACAAGAGCGTTTTACCGCCAAGCCGCCCCATGGCGCCGCTGGCACCAACCCCGGCTATGCCGGTAATGATGGATGATACGATCAGGGGAACGATGAGCATTTTCAGGGCATTCAGGAACAACGTACCCAGGAAGGAATAAATATCAAAAAAACGGATCCCCAGAACACCGGCATCCATGCCCGTGGCAAGACCGATGATAACGGCCAGTAGCAACGCAATCAGGATCTGCCAGTGCAGCTTCATAGAAACCCCGAGACTAGTGTGATGTAGCGGGTAGCGTGTACCACGCCTTGCTACTGTCGATCTTCGTTGTCCGGTATATGGATCGTTGCTTTTTCATCCAGGGCAGCCATTGCAGCAACCATGCCCACTTGACCCTGAACTTTGCCTAACTCCTGCCGGAGCTGCATGCGTGTAGACGCGTCCAGGGTATCAAACTGACCTTCATTGACTTCCTCCAGCAGGACAAGTGCATAATTTCCATTACTCATCACAAAACCATCTGCAATGATCTGCCCGTCACCTGGCGTGGCCAGTGAAAACACCTTTTGTACAAGACTTTTCTGCGGTGTCGAGGCATTTCGGCCAAGCAATTCCGTCTGCCCTGCTTCAAGCGTCTGTTCACTGGCAATCTTTTCAAGCGCAACACCAGCTTGTAAGGACACCAGCAATTCTTCACCTTTTGCTTTTGCCAAAGCCCGCGCCCGTTCATCCTGTAAACGCTGCCTGATAATATCGCCAACATCTTCAAACGATTTCTGCGCAGGTTTCTGATGATCAGACACACGCAGTACCAGAATATGATCCTCGTCCACTTCAACAGTATTGCTGTTATTGCCTCCCAGCAATACATCCTCGCTGAAGGCGGCTTCAACAACTACAGCGTGTTCCCCGATACCCGGACCTTCATCAGCACTTATCCAGTCACTTTCCCGTATCTGCAGGCCAAGCACACTGGCAGCTTCCTGCAGTGTATCCGGGTGCTCGAATGCCAGGTTGGCAAGGACTTCCGCTTGCTCAAAAAAAAGATCGCCGCGCTCTTCGCTCAGCAACTGGTCGGCCAGTGATTCCCTGACGTCCTCAAACGGCTTGACAGTTTCCGGTTTGATCCCGAGCAGTTCGATAATATGCAGACCATAGGAGGATCTGACGGGCTCGCTTCGATCGCCCACCTGCATATCAAAAACGGCTTTTTCAAATTCCGCGGCCATAATGCCGCGCCCAAAAAAACCGAGATCACCACCACTGGATGCCGAACCAGGGTCTTCAGAAGCCTCCCTGGCAACGGCATCAAAGGCTTCGCCTGCATCAAGCCGTTTTACGATCTCTGCGGCTTTGCTGGTGGTCTTCCCGATGCTTTCCTCATCCGTGCCCTGAAATGTCACCAGGATATGGCGTGCGTGACGTTCTTCCCCGGTGGTGAAACGTCCGGATTCTTCATTATAGAGTGACCGTAGCTCGGCTTCACTCGGTTCGGCGCCCACCTTGAGCTTCGCGGCCTCCAGCTCCAGGTATTGCACCTTCACGCGCTCCGGGCTCATATATTCCTGACCATGAGTCTCATAGTATTGCTCAACATCCGGGGCTTCTATCTTCACCAGGTCGTTAAAACCCGAGACCGGCAGAATTAAATAGCTGAAACGCCGCTGCTGCCCTTGCAAACGATAAGCCAACTCAAGCTCTTCAGTTGTTGGAGCCGCGGTTTTTACTATTCCCGAGCGAAACTGCGCGGACATGATGTTCCGTCGCAATTGCCCTTCAAACTCGGACGGGGTCATACCCTGGTTAGACAGTGCCAGTTCATAACGCTGCTTTGAAAATTTGCCATTACTCTTGAAAACCCTCATGGAACTGATTTGCGCGGCAAGCTGTTGGTCACTGGCAGCAAAGCCTCCGCCAAAGGCTTCCTGAAACAACAATTCTTCATTGATCAACTGCCCGAGGGCACTCTTCCTCAGCTGGGCTTCGTTGATCATGTCAGGATCAAGTGTGCTGCCCATCGTGTCCTCCAGACGATTCCTGAGATTCTGGTAGGCAGCATCCTCCTGTCTTGTACTTATCTCAACGCCATTAACAGAAGCTGCATAGCTGGCTGCATCGCTGCCCAGGTAGGAATTAAGCCCAAAGAATGCAAATGCGATGAAGAGGATGCCGAGGATAAACCAGCCAACTACCCCCATTACGCGTTCTCGAATTGCCAGTAACATATATCAATATCCCGGGATCATTAATAAAGAGTCGTAAATCAGAGCATAAACACAAAGAAAGGGCACCTTCCGGTGCCCTTCAGGTTTCACAATGGCGGAGTGGACGGGACTCGAACCCGCGACCCCCGGCGTGACAGGCCGGTATTCTAACCAGCTGAACTACCACTCCAGATCCTTGGTGGGTGCTGAGGGGATCGAACCCCCGACATTCGCCTTGTAAGGGCGACGCTCTCCCAGCTGAGCTAAGCACCCGAAGGCGCGCTAGTTTACGGCATCCTTGAAGGCTTTGCCAGCCTTGAAACCAGGCGATTTGGACGCGTTGATCTGAATCGTTTCACCCGTCTGCGGGTTGCGGCCTGTCCTTGCCGCACGGTCACGCACAGTGAAAGTACCGAAGCCTACCAGGCCTACCTGGTCACCCCTGCCAAGGGTGGCAACAATTGTGTCGAGTACAGCTTCTGTTGCACTGGTGGCATCATTCCTTGAAAGTCCTGTTGCGCCGGCTACAGCATCAATTAATTCAGATTTATTCATTTCAGGCATCCTCGGTGTAATATAAAGTTTAATACAGGTACCAGACTCAATACCCGCTCCCCTGAGCCACTACCCCCTGTGGCCCCACTTCACTAATCAGGCAGTATTAAAGCACAGTTAATCAAAGCAAAAAACCCGCCGGCACCAGAATCAAGTACTGGCTGCCGGCGGGCTATCACTCAATTGCAGTCCGATCAGTGTGCGATTATCGGTTTTTCCTTCGCTTTTCCCTTACCCTTGGCTGACTTCCTCGATGTCTCCTTGGCGTCACTCTCCTCCAGCGGGGTTGGCTGGTGCTGCAGGGCAACCTGCAAGACTTCGTCAATCCACCTGACCGGCCGGATATCCAGCTTATCCTTCACGTTCCTGGGGATTTCTGCAAGATCCTTTCGATTTTCCTCTGGAATCAATACGATAGATATACCACCGCGATGGGCTGCCAGCAGTTTTTCCTTCAAACCTCCAATGGGAAGTATCTCTCCCCGGAGGGTAATCTCACCTGTCATGGCTACTTCCGCGCGTACCGGGATTCCTGTCAGGGCAGATACCAGGGCCGTGCACATCCCGACACCTGCGCTCGGTCCGTCCTTCGGTGTAGCGCCCTCCGGTACATGGACATGAATATCAAGTTTCTGATAGAACTCCGGATCAATTCCCAGGAGTGCAGCCCGGCTGCGCACCACAGTGGTCGCGGCCTGGATAGACTCCTGCATTACATCACCCAGCTGACCGGTATGGATCATTTTACCCTTACCCGCGACCGTGGTTGCTTCTATTGTTAACAGTTCACCACCGACTTCTGTCCAGGCCAGACCCGTTACCTGGCCAACCTGGTCAAATTCCTCTGCACGGCCATAGCGGAAACGTTTGACGCCAAGGTACTTTTCAATATTTCTCGGGGTAACCGAAAGCTTGCGGCCCTTCTCTTTCAACACAAGTTCCTTAACCACCTTGCGGCATATTTTGGATATCTCGCGCTCAAGATTACGAACACCGGCTTCACGTGTGTAAAAGCGCACAATATCCCGAATTGCATTCTGGCTGATCGATATTTCCCCCTCCTTCA
>DAOVYA010000127.1 GCA_030635865.1 Gammaproteobacteria bacterium
ACCTGAGAACTGGATTGGCGTTGGAGGCAAACTCGGAAAGGACTTCCAGTACTTTACAGAACGCTATCCCTTTATTGCACACGGCCTGTCCCTGTCGATTGGCAGCCCGGCACCACTGGATGAGACCTTTCTCCACCGGGTCAAACGCCTGCTGGATCAACATAATTTTCGTTTCTACAGCGAACACCTGAGCTATTGCAGTGATGACGGGCATCTCTATGACCTGATGCCGATTCCATTTACCGAAGAGGCCGTTCACTATGTTGCAGGCCGTATCCGCCGTGTGCAGGAAATTCTTGAACGGCGCATTGCCATGGAGAATGTTTCCTACTACGCAGCGCCCGGCAAGGAAATGGAAGAAATTGATTTTATCAATGCAGTCCTGGCAGAAGCCGACTGTGACCTGCTGCTGGACGTGAACAATATTTACGTCAACAGTATCAACCATCGCTATAACGCGGAAGAATTCCTGAAAGCACTGCCGGCCGAACGCATTGCGTACTTCCACATTGCCGGCCACTACGATGAAGCAGATGACCTGAAAGTCGATACCCACGGCGCTGATATTATAGACCCGGTCTGGTCATTACTGGAAACCGCCTATGAGTATTTCGGGGTAGTCCCCACACTGCTTGAACGCGACTTCAATATTCCTCCACTGCCCGAATTGCTGACCGAGGTCGAGCAGATCGGAAGCCTGCAGGAAAAATGGGGTGTCACTCATGACAAGGGCATTACCCGTGGAATCAAGGCCTGAATTCACCCGCAGGCAGTACCAGTTCGCTGCGCACATTCGCGACCCGGAGCACCAGCCCGCACCGGGTGATGTTGAAGACCGGCGCATGAAGATCTACCGGGAACTGTTCTACAACAATGTTGAAGGTTTTCTTTCAGGCACCTTCCCGGTACTCAGGGAAATTCACGAAGACAAGGCCTGGCACAGCATGGTGCAGGACTATTTTTCCAACCACCTCTCCCACACCCCGCTGTTCCTGGAGATTCCACGTGAATTTCTGGTCTGGCTTGAAAATGAGCGCGTGCACGAACCGGGCGATTTCCCCTTTCTCTACGAGCTGGCCCATTACGAATGGGTGGAACTTGCCCTGTCGATTTCAGAAGAAACCCTTGAGCAGGACAATGTCGACCCGGATGGTGACCTGTTAGCAGGTATGCCGGTACTGTCGCCGCTGGCCTGGCAGCTTGCCTATCAATACCCGGTTCACAGAATCGGCCCGGACTTCCTCCCGCAACAATCTGGTGAAAACCCGACCCTGCTGGTTGTCTACCGCGACAATATGGATGAAGTCGGGTTCATGGAGGTTAACCCGGTCACCAAGCGCCTGCTGGAACTCATCGCGAAAGACGGCAACTCGACCGGTGAAGCGTTGCTTAAACGTATCGCCGACGAGCTGTCTCACCCCCAGCCCGAGGTCGTGGTCAACGGCGGCATGGAGATCATGCAAGGCTTACTCGAGAAAAAGATATTGTTGGGTACAAAACAACACTAATCCTGCAGCACAGGCAGGGAAAAACCGGAGGAGATATCCATGATAGGTTTTCTGAACTGCATGCAGGGCCTGCTTGACCGAACACGCGCCATTGATTTTCTTGCGCCATTGGCATTACGCCTCTACCTGGTGCCGATCTTCTGGATGGGAGGCACCCAGAAACTTGAAAATGCCGGGCTGGACTGTTTCGGCAGCGAAGCCGGCTGCAGCCTGGTACCCAAGCAGGACATCATCGACTGGTTTGGAAACCCGGACTGGGGGCTCGGACTGCCCTTCCCCGAACTCATGGCCTACCTGGCATCCTACACGGAATATTTCGGGGCCATCCTGCTGCTGATTGGTTTGACGGTACGCTGGATATCCCTCCCCCTCATGTTCACCATGGTTGTAGCTGCCGTATCCGTACACTTGCCGAACGGCTGGCTGGCGATTGCCGAGGGCAGCGGTTTCTTTGCCACTGAACGTACACAAGGTGCAATCGAACGCCTGAACCAGGCCAAGGCAGTCCTGCAGGAAGAGGCCAACTACAACTGGATCACGGAAAATGGCAGTCTGGTGATACTCAATAACGGCATTGAGTTTGCCGCCACTTATTTCATCATGCTGCTAACCCTGTTCTTCATCGGCGCCGGCAAGTACGCCAGCATCGATTACTGGATTGCCCGCAAGTGGAGAACGGCCGGCAGCTGCTGAACACAAACCAGTGGCCGCACCAGTCTATAATGGCTAAATAAACGGTTTACATCCAGAAAGGATAACTCTCGCCAAGACGCCAAGATCGCAAAGTAACAAGCTATAGTTAAAATAGCATATCAGCCTTTCTTTCTTGGCGTCTTTGCGCCTTTGCCTACATGGATGTAGGTAAGGGGCGTGAGCAGGAGCGGAAGCTTTGCGAGAGAAATTGAAGCGTTTAATGAATAGCAACCAAATATGAACAGATCACATACTCCAAGAGGGGCTTGTATATGGATCTGATGTCTGGCGGCACCTTCTCTTTCGTCACGGCCGTGATGGACATCATGGCAACCCTGTTCGTAATCCTGATCGGCGTGGGTGTGCTTGCAGTCATCGTGCTGTTCATATCCGATGTCACCCAGACGAAGAGTGCGATCCGGCGCAACTACCCGGTTGTCGGCCGCTTCCGCTATTTCTTCGAACACATGGGGGAATTCTTCCGGCAGTATTTCTTCGCCATGGACCGGGAAGAACTGCCGTTCAACCGTGCCCAGCGCTCCTGGGCCTACCGGGCCGCCAAGAATATCGATAACACGGTCGGGTTTGGTTCCACCCGTGACCTGCGCCCGACGGGTACGGTCATGTTCGTGAACTGTCCGTTTCCGACACTGGGTCAGGACGCCGTGCCACCCTGCGATGTCACCATCGGCCCCTTTTGCAGGAAACCCTACACCACCAACTCCCTGTTCAATATTTCCGGCATGAGCTTTGGCGCAATTTCCAAACCGGCCGTCCGGGCCTTGTCCAGTGGGGCAAAAGCGGCAGGCTGCTGGATGAACACGGGTGAAGGCGGCCTGTCCCCCTACCACCTCGAAGGTGGCGCCGACATCGTCTTCCAGATCGGCACGGCCAAGAATGGCGTGCGCGACCTGCAGGGCAACCTGGACGATGACAGAATTCGCGAGATTGCTGCACACGATGCAGTGCGCATGTTTGAAATCAAGATGAGCCAGGGTGCCAAACCCGGCAAGGGCGGGATCCTGCCCGGCGGCAAGGTAACGGAGGAGATTGCAACCATCCGTGGCATCCCGGCTGGCAGTGATGCAATCAGCCCGAACCGGCACCTCGACATCAATTCAAACAGTGACCTGCTCGATATGATCCACCGTGTACGCGAAGTTTCCGGCAAGCCGGTTGGCTTCAAGGCCGTGATTGGCGCCTATGGCTGGCTGGATGGGTTGTTCGAGGAAATCAATAAACGCGGCATTGAAAGTGCGCCGGATTTCATCACTGTTGACAGTGCCGACGGCGGCACCGGTGCAGCACCCATGCCATTGATCGATGATGTCGGCCTGCCATTACGTGAAAGCCTGCCAATGCTGGTCGACAAGCTCAACGAATACGGCCTGCGCGAGCGCACCAGGGTAATTGCCTCGGGGAAACTCATTACGCCGACCGACGTAGCATGGGCATTATGTCTGGGTGCCGATTTTATTGTCTCGGCGCGCGGATTCATGTTTGCGCTGGGTTGCATCCAGGCGCTGCAATGCAACAAGAATACCTGCCCGACCGGTATCACCACGCACAACAGGAAACTCCAGAGAGGGCTGAACCCACAGGACAAGGCGGTACGCGTGGCAAACTATGCGAAAAACATGGTGTATGAAGTCGGCATACTCGCGCACTCCTGCGGGGTCAGGGAACCACGTGAGTTACGCCGTTTTCATGCGCGTGTCGTCTCGAATAACGGCCTCTCCATACCACTGAATGAACTGCATCCTGACGTGGTGCCGCCCGCTCGGAAAACCGGTACTACCTGAGGAGCAGCACCACATTCATGGGTACCGAACACACCATCCTGATCCTGATCGGCATGCTGTTGCTGGCCATCGCCCTGCAACCACTGGCACACAGGATCCGCCTGCCATTTACCGCCACCCTTGTGATCGCCGGTTTTGCTGCCTCTGAACTACTCGTCAGCACAGGTTTTGATACCGGTGTCCGCGCCGAGGGGTTTCATGACCTGGTCTTCTTCGTTTTTCTGCCAGTACTGATCTTCGAATCAGCCTACAACATAAACGCCCGCATCCTCTGTAAGAACCTGCTGCCGATCCTCGTCCTCGCCATCCCCCTGATGCTGCTCTCGGTCCTGATTACGGCAGTACTGGTTTACTATGGAATTGGTCACCCAGCCGGCTTTCCGTGGATTGCCGCACTGTTAACCGGTGCCCTGTTGTCTGCCACCGACCCGGTGGCCGTGGTTGCAATGTTCAAGCAGATGGGTGTGCCGAAGCGGCTTGCCATCCTGGTGGAAGGTGAAAGCCTGCTCAATGATGCCGCGGCAATCGTCGTTTTCGGGGTCTTTATTGCAATCGCAACCGGTTCGGATGGCCCGATGACCTTCGCAGATGCCTTGTTGCACTTTGTTCGCGTCTTCTTTGGCGGAATACTGGTCGGTGGTGCTACCGGCCTGTTATTTACCGGTATTGTCAGACTCTTGCAGGATACCGTGACCAAGTCGCTGGCCACTATCATCAGTGCATACTTTGCCTTCGCGCTTGCTGAATCTTTTTTGCACGTCTCCGGCATCATGTCAGTGCTTGTTACCGGTCTGATCCTCGGCCACATGATTCATCATGCCAAACCCGGCATCACCGTCGGGTTTATCCAGGAACTCTGGGAATTCAATGCCTTCGTCGCCAATGCACTGGTATTCCTGCTGATGGGTGTCGTCACCACAACCGGCATGTTCGAGGAACGCTGGCTGGCCATGCTGATCGGCATTGCTGCCGTACTGATTGCACGCGCAATCGGCATCTTCACCTTTGTTCCCTTGCTGAATAAAGCAGCGCCGATCGAACCCATCGATCGGGCCTACCAGGTAATCATGCTGTGGGGTGGATTACGCGGGGCCGTTACCCTGGCACTCGCACTCTCCCTGCCAACCACGCTCGACTACTGGTGGACGATCCAGTCGATCGCCTTTGGTGTGGTGTTATTTACTTTATTTGCACAGGCAACCAGCACAGGTGCCCTGCTGCGACACTATGGCCTGAATAAGAACTGACCCAGGTGAACAACACGGGGCGGGGAAATATTCGAGGCCGTCAATGAAACAGCCCCAAGAAGTACAGCATTCTAGCAGGCTGTTGAAAAAGCCTCAGGTGAGTGCGAGACAAGGCAAAAACCGGCGAAAAAGCGCAGTGTACACTCAGTCTGCCGCTTCGCGACCCCGCATTTTGAGCCGGTTTTTAACGCAGGATCGTGCCACATGAGGGTTTTTCAACAGCCTGCTAGCTGGCCGAGATAATGGGCACCATAATAACCGACACCAGGATTGCCGCTGTGCAAA
>DAOVYA010000056.1 GCA_030635865.1 Gammaproteobacteria bacterium
TGTGGTCATGCGTCTGCTGGATAAACAGGCCGGTCGCCTGGATCTCGAGCACCTGGGGATGGCTGAGCACTCAAGGGATGTGATTGACAGGCTGATCAAGCGGCCACACGGAATCGTGCTGGTCACCGGTCCGACCGGGTCAGGCAAGACCACTACCCTGTATGCGGCACTCGGACGCCTGAACAACAAGAGCCGTAATATCATGACGGTCGAAGACCCGATTGAGTATTACCTTGATGGCATCGGTCAGACGCAGGTGAATACCAAGGTTGACCTCACTTTTGCACGTGGCCTGCGTGCCATCCTGCGCCAGGATCCGGATGTCGTGATGGTCGGTGAGATCCGTGACCTGGAAACTGCGGAGATCGCGGTACAGGCCAGCCTGACGGGGCACCTGGTTTTTTCCACCTTGCATACCAACAGTGCAGTCGGTGCGGTAACCCGGTTGCGTGATATGGGTGTGGAGCCCTTTCTTTTATCCTCGAGCCTGATCGGGGTATTGGCACAACGCCTGGTGCGGGTTTTATGTGACGATTGCAAGGAGGCCTATACGGCCGGTCCGGCCGATTGCCGGATGCTGGGGGTGGCTGCTGATGATCCTCCAACACTTTATCATGCGCGGGGTTGCAACGTTTGTAACCAGCTTGGTTATCGTGGACGCACTGGTATTTATGAGTTGATAGAGGTAAGCGATACCATGCGCGGGATGATCCATGACGGTGAAGGTGAGCAGACAATTGAACGGCTGGCGCGTGAAGATTCTCCCAGCATGCGCCAGGACGGCTGGCGCAAGGCGCTGGAAGGTGTAACCTCGGTTGAGGAAGTGTTACGCGTTACCCAGGGCGAATAGGCTGTTGCCGAAAGACGCCAGGAAAGATCAATAGCCACGGAAACACACGGAAATCATTGAAGAATTAATGCCATAAAAGATTTTTTCCGTGTAATTCCGTGTGCTTCCGTGGCAATAATATCCACAGGCAGTTAATAATCCGTAGCAGGTACAGTCAAAACAGCATGCTTGTGATTCCGAGTATATCTTTCCCCGCCTGACATGGGTGCCTTTGAATACAAGGCGCTGGACAAGTCCGGCCGTGAGAAGAAAGGTGTCGTCGAAGGTGATGCTCCGCGCCAGGTGCGTCAACAATTGCGCGAGCAGGGCTGGATCCCGCTCGACGTAAAGGAGGTCGTTCAGCGCGAGGCGAGTAATCGTAGCCGGCCATCATTTATGCAGCGGGGCATCAGTGCAACAGACCTTGCCCTGATTACCCGGCAGATTGCGACACTGGTACGCGCCGGTCTCCCCCTGGAAGAATGTCTGCGTGCTGTTTCGCAGCAGTCAGCTAATCAACGCCTGCAGAGCATGCTGCTTGCCGTTCGCTCGCGCGTCATGGAAGGCCATACGCTTGCAGCAGGCCTGTCTGATTTCAAGAATGTCTTTCCCGAGTTGTACAGGACAACGGTGGAGGCCGGTGAGCAATCGGGTCACCTGGACCGGGTGCTGGAACGCCTGGCCGATTACACCGAGAGTCGCCAGCAGATGCGCCAGAAAATTCAACTGGCCGTGTTTTATCCGGCCATGCTGACATTGGTAGCCATCCTGGTCGTTGGCGGGCTGATGACCTATGTGGTGCCGCAGGTCGTACAGGTCTTCGAGAATATCGGGCAGAATCTGCCGGGTCTGACGCGCGGGCTGATTGCAGCCAGTGATTTCCTGCGTGCATGGGGATTGCTGCTCATTATCCTGATCGTACTCGGTGTCGTTGGCTTTTCTTACATGCTGCGGTCCGAGGCTTTCCGCAGGCGATTTCACCAGTTTCTGCTAAAACTCCCGCTGGTCGGGCGGATCGTTGGTGGGCTCAATACCGGTCGGTTTGCCCGTACCCTGAGTATCCTGACAGCCAGTGGCGTGCCGGTGCTGGAGGCCCTGCGCATCTCTGCGCAAGTGATGTCCAACGTCCCCATGCGTGAAGCGGTCGTGGAAGCCACCGCACGGATACGTGAAGGCGCAGGTATTGCAGCAGCACTCGAGAAGAGTGGTTACTTCCCGCCCATGACTGTGCACTTGATTGCCAGTGGCGAGGCCAGTGGCAAGCTGGAAGAAATGCTGGAACGTGCTGCCATCAACCAGGAGCGGGAGATTGAAACGCTGATTGCTGCATTGCTGGGACTGTTCGAACCCATGCTGATATTAATAATGGGTGCAGTCGTACTGGTAATCGTGTTGGCGATCCTGCTGCCGATTTTTGATTTGAACCAGCTGGTTCAATGAAGTGGAAAGTAAAAAGTAAAAAGTAAGAAGTGAAACCAACCACCCTCACTCTTTACTTTTCACTTCTTACTTTACTAATAGCCGCTGCAGGCCATGTCGATGCTGCCGGGGATGCTGGCAATCCGGCTTATACCGGTTTCTATTCTTCCATCCGGGTGTAGTTCCAGCCAGCGATAACCCGGTGCTGTGTTGTCAATGGCGAACTCTTCGCTCTTTGGTAAAAACTGTATGCAGGTTGATGGTGAAGACATCATGCGTACGTTTTTATACATACTGTCATATTCCTGGTGTACATGTCCCCAGGTAATGCCGCGGATCTGCGGATGTCGGTCGATAATGGAAAAGAACTCATCCGGGTTGTCGACTGCCATGGTATCGAGCCACTGGCTGCCCATCTTGACAGGCTGGTGATGCAGGCACACGAGTGTATGCTTATCAGGTGATGATTGCAGGTGCCTTTCCAGTGATTGCAAGGTTTCCGGGGTCAGGTGGGCTCCGTCATCGTCGGGAATAGTGGAGTCCAGGAATATGAATTGCCAGTTGCCATAATGGCAACGTTCAACATAGTGGATTGAATCACGATTGGCGATTTTTTTCAGGGTCTGCAGCTCATCATGGTTACCGGGCAGGCAATAAACCGGTAGTTCAAAACTGGCCAGATGGGAAAATGCACGCTGGTAGGCGGCAGGTGAACCATCATGTACCAGGTCACCGGTGGCGAGAACCAGGTCGGCTGGCAAATCATGCGCCCTGACCTCTTCCTTGACAGCCTCCAGGGACTGTTCTGTATTTAACCCGACCAGGGTGCCGTCACTGCCTGCAAACAGGTGTAGATCTGTAATTTGCAGGGCCTTGATGACCTTTCCGGATTTTGGATGCATGCTGATTTTCGCCATTTGTCATTTCCCGCGGTATTTCACTGTCGCCAGGACCCGTAACTCTGCCGGGGAAACGTATCTCCGCTGCAGGCCTTTTCCCGGGGCGCAATAACACCACTGTCTACTCATAATACGGATAACAGATCTTCTGTAAATTCAAAATTCACAAAATATACCGCCAATATTGTCAAGTAACATCCTGACTATCAACGCTATTTGTTGCTTACCCTGCATATCGGTTGGCTACCTGGAATCTAAAGCCCCGGTACCGGGAATTTGCCTTTTTTGTGACCGATTGCCGGGTTAGTTCAAAAGTTTGAAGAAAACCTTCGAATTACGCTGGTAGTTGTACAGGTCTTTCTTTTTAACCGGCAGGTCTGATTTGTTGCCGGGCAGAAAGCCACGTTCCCTGAACCAGTGGGCTGACTGTGTGGTGAGTACCACGAGTTTCCTGATGCCGGTCCTGGCTGCCCTGTCTTCAATTTTTTGCAGCAGGGCATCGCCACGACCTGTACCCTGGTAGTCGGCATGCACGGCAAGGCAGGCCAGTTCGGCCAGTGTATTTTTATCGCTGGGATACAGTGCTGCGCAGGCAATGATCATCCCGTCACGCTCAATGACAAGGAAATGTGCGATTTCGATCTCCAGGCGTTCACGTGAACGCCGCACCAGGACGCCTTTATCTTCCAGTGGCTTGATCAGTTCCAGGATGCCACCGACATCATCGATGTTTGCGGCACGCAAACCCTCATAGGTCTCGGCCGTAACCAGGGTCCCGTGCCCATCCCGTGTAAACAGTTCCAGTAACAGTGCGCCATTGATGCTCCGGTCGAGTATATGTGCTCGCCGGACGCCATGACGGCAGGCCTGTATGGCATGCTGTAAATGTCGTTTTGTATCTGCCGGCAGACGGCGTCTCGATTCAAGTAATTTCGTACTTTCGTCAAGGCTCAGCTGTGATATCAGGCGCCGGCGACTGTCCCTGGGGGGTTTGCCTTCGGCCATGATTACCAGTTTTTCCGCTTGCAGTTCGGCCGCAGCAGCCGTGGCGATTTCACCGGCACTGAGGTTGAACACTTCACCGGTTGGTGAGTAGCCCAATGGAGACAGTAGTACGATGCGCCTGTCTGCAAGATGTTGTCGAATGGCCTCACCATCTATGCGGCGTACCTCGCCGGTATGCTGGTAATCAATCCCGTCACGGACACCCAGCGGGCGGGCCACGACAAAATTTCCGGATGTAACGCCAATGTGTGCCCCGGACATGGGTGTGTTGGAAAGACCCATGGAAAGCAAGGCCTCGATTTCGACACGAACGCAACCGGCTGCCTCCTTCACGCAAGCCAGTGCCGCGTTATCTGTAATGCGCAGTCCGTTGGCGTAGACCAGTTTTGCCTTGCGTGCCTTAAGCCTGCTCTCGATTTGAGGTCTTGCTCCGTGCACCAGTACCAGCCGGATTCCAAGGCTGTGCAGCAGTGCAATATCATGTACCAGGTTGAAGAACTGCGGATCGGCAACGGCCTCGCCCCCGAAGACAAGCACGAAGGTGCGGCCTCTGTGCGCGTGGATATAGGGTGCCGAGTGACGGAAGCTCTCGACAAATTGCCTGTGTAAGTCTTTGTGCGTCATGTGTTTATTCCTGACGCCTGTTATAGCAAGTGATCCCCTCTGAC
This sequence comes from Gammaproteobacteria bacterium, assembly GCA_030635865.1. GTDB lineage: Bacteria > Pseudomonadota > Gammaproteobacteria > UBA9214 > UBA9214 > UBA9214. The sequence continues at coordinate 4,821 of DAOVYA010000056.1, forward strand.
ACAAATGGTATTCACCAGTTGTTTCAGCAAATCAATAGTCGGGTCGATGCGCTCCAGGGCGAGGTACTCATCGGGCTGGTGCGCCTGCTCAATATCGCCCGGACCCAGAATGACCGTTTCCATACCCAGTTGCTGCAGATAGGGTGCCTCGGTTCCAAAGGCGGCTGCCCCGGCTGTGTGACCGGTCAGTTGTTGGGTGAGCTGTATTATCCCGGCATCCCCGGGCGTCACCATGGCGGGTGTGCCGTCAAACAGGGACTCAAACCGTGTTTTGATACCGGTGCCATCCAGCGCAGTCAGAATCTTCCGGCGCATCTCGCCGCGCAGTTCCTGTATATCCATGCCCGGCAAGGGGCGCAGGTCAATCTGTAGTTCACATTCGGCGCAAATACGGTTCGGGTTGTCACCGCCATGGATATGACCCAGGTTGAGCGTGGGTACCGGTACGGCAAAAAACGGGTTCTGGTTCTTTTCCTGTAACTCCGTGCGCCAGTTTTGCAGTGTGCTGATAACTGTGTGCATGGCCTCCAGTGCGCTGATTCCCAGCGACGGGTCACTGGAATGCCCCGAGCGACCCTGCAGGTGAATGGCCTCCATCAGGATGCCCTTGTGCATGCGTACCGGGCGTAAACCGGTTGGTTCGCCGATCACTGCATAACGGGCACGCAGGCTGTTGCGATTAACCAGTGTACGGGCACCCAGCATGGTACTTTCTTCATCTGCCGTGGCCAGCAGAATCAGCGGTTCTTTCAGGTCGGTAGCAGACAGGCCCCGGCTGGCTTCAATTGCCAGTGCCAGGAATGATTTCATATCCGAGGTGCCCAGTCCGTAGAGCCTTTGGTTTATCTCGGTCAGCTTGAACGGGTCGGTGTGCCACTTGCCTTCATCATAGGGGACCGTGTCCGTATGACCTGAAAGTACCAGTCCGCCTGGCCCGCTACCAAGGGTGGCAATCAGGTTGGCCTTGCCGGGCTCACCGGGTAATGGCATGACTTCCACATCAAAGCCTGTGTTGTTCAGCCAGTTTGCGAGCAGGTCAATAACGCCACGATTCCCCTGGTCCAGTGCCGGGTCAACACTGCTTACAGAGGGAGAACTGATGAGCTCCCCTATCATGTCCATCAAGAGCGGTGTGGACCGGGTCATGTGTGCTCCTTAAACATATGTAGGACCGGCGCCCCGCCGGGAACAGGACAAGCATTCCCCGCGAGGCGCGGGTCCTACCTGTAGATGGGTTGGACCATACTGTGCAATATAACGCACTGCAGCAGAAACAGAAGGAGTAATGACGGCTATGGGGATGAAACAACGACCAGGTGTGGCCCCATGATCTGGGCAAGGTTATTCAGTGGTTGTGGCTTGGCATAGGCATAACCCTGCGCATAATTTACACCCATTCTGCGCAGTTCTTCAGCCAGTTCAAGTGTTTCAACATACTCGGCTATGGTCTCCTTGCCAAGCAGATGCCCAAGTTCATTGATGGATTTGACCATGGCGTGATCAATCGGGTCTGCAAGTATGTTGCGCACAAATGCCCCGTCTATTTTCAGGAAATCCACGGGCAGTTTTTTCAGATATGTGAAAGAAGACAGACCGCTGCCGAAGTCATCCAGTGAAAATCTGAAGCCACAGCCACGCAGGGTCAGCATGAAGCCAGTTGCAGAAATGATATTCGCAACTGCTGCAGTCTCTGTGACTTCAAAGACTACCCTCTCGGGGTCAGCGCCGGTTTTTTCCATTTCGTTGATGATGAACCTCAACATTTCCGGATTGCCAATGGATTGTCCGGAAAGGTTGATGGAGATGGTTACCGGCCACTTTCTGCATGCAGGCTCATTGGCCAGCCACTCCATCGAATGACTGATAACCCAGCGATCGATACTGGTTACGATGTTGTATTTCTCGCTGGCGGGGAGAAAGGCGCCGGGGGCAATAACCGTGCCGTCTTCATCAATCATGCGCAGCAGGATTTCTATGTGCTTGTCATGACCATGGCGGTCTGCGCAGGGAACAATAGGCTGAAAAAACAGTGCAAACCGGTCCTCATCCAGTGCCTTTGTAAGCCGGGATACCCATTGCATTTCACCATGACGTTCCTGGAGACGCCGGTCTCCCAGATGTGCGATCTTTACCTGGCTGCGACCGGACTCCTTGGCAATGTAGCAGGCGGAGTCTGCTGCACTCATCGCACTGGCAAGATCCCTGGTGCTGTGATCAATTGGAACGACACCAATACTGATACCCAGCGTGAAAGAGTTTTTACCCCAGGTAAATTGAAATGCCTCGATCTCAGCCAGCAACTCATTGGCAATTTCGACCGCTCTGTCGAGCGGACAGTCCTCAAGCAACATGCCGAATTCATCACCACCAAGGCGGCCCAGGGTATCGCGCTGACGTACGGTGCCGTGAAACAAGTGTGCAAGTTTCTTTAGTAGTTCATCGCCCGCTGCATGGCCACAGGTATCGTTTACGACCTTGAACTGGTCAAGATCCATGTATAAAAGTGCATGTGTGGACGCTTCTGCGCGGGTATGTTCAATTGCGCGTTCAACTCGGGATTCAAACTCATGCCTGTTAATCAATCCGGTAAGTGAATCATGTGATGCGTGGTAAGCGAGTTGCTGGTTCTTTTTGCTGGCACGGGTAATAACGGTCCGGGCAACCAGCAATGAGAACAGCAAGGCTACTCCGGTCAGTGCGAGCAAAAGTTGCCTGGTTCCTGAGTAGCGGTCCTTGGTGGCCTTCAATGCCTGCTCTGTATTGGTTTTTTCAAAGGCAACTAGTGCTTCAAGAACAACAAGTATTTTTTGCTGGTATTCGGCAGCTTTTTTTATGGTTTTGTCTGTTTCGGCTGCCGGTGCTTCGCTCATCAGCAGGCTGGCAGCGTCGTTGTTAATGGGTTGTGCAATCCTTATTAATTGTTGTAACTCTTCAATAATTTCGTGTTCATATTTATCCATGCCAAGACCGGTCAGCTTTTCCCTGGCAACCCGGTATTTTCCGGCATGACTCGTGAATCGCAGGTGTTCTTCGTCGCGGTCAAAGATATCACTCGTGAGTTGCATGGTTTTGAGACTTTCGGATCTCAGGCGAATGGCATCACGCATATCATTGGCCGCTGCAGTTTTGATATTGGTGACCTTGACCAGCTTTTCCATGCTCTCGTTGATTGACTGGAGTTGTGCCAGGGATATAAATACCAGTGAAAAGATCAGGGCCAGGATGACCATTAACCCAAGTACAACAGGTGTGTATATATCGTTTTTCATCAATCGCCGGTTTGTTTCAGTATGTCAAATAACAAGACCACTTTTTAGATGGACGGATATAGGGAAGTTCATCGGCGATACGGGTGGGTTCTTGAGCGGGGGCGGGCGGCAGATGTGACATCTACAGGGCCGGCGAACTATATCGGCCGGCTGAATGAAGGCTTTAGAAGGTAAAGAGTGAGAAGTAAGAAGTAA
>DAOVYA010000150.1 GCA_030635865.1 Gammaproteobacteria bacterium
GAGGAAGCCCGTCTCGCGGCCGAGAAGCCACTGCATGTGATTGAAGGGCCCCTGATGGACGGGATGAATGTGGTCGGTGACCTGTTCGGTGCCGGCAAGATGTTCCTGCCACAGGTAGTCAAGTCTGCACGGGTCATGAAAAAGGCTGTGGCCCACCTGATGCCTTACATGGAAACGAGTGAGGGTGAAGAAATGCAGAGCAATGGTCGCATCCTGATGGCGACCGTCAAGGGTGATGTCCATGATATTGGCAAAAATATCGTCGGAGTCGTTCTGCAGTGCAACCGTTTCGAGGTCATTGATCTTGGCGTCATGGTCCCGGCCGAAACCATTCTTAAGACGGCACGCGAAAAAAACGTCGATATCATTGGCCTGTCGGGTCTGATTACGCCCTCATTGGACGAAATGGTTCACCTTGGAAAGGAAATGGAACGCCAGGGGCTTAAAATACCCCTCCTGATAGGAGGCGCGACGACTTCACAAATACATACTTCGGTAAAGATTGACCCGCAATACAAGGGAGCGGTGGTTTACGTGGCCGATGCCTCACGTGCAGTTGGCGTTGCCAGCACGCTGTTAAGTGAGGACAAGCGCAAGGGCTACATCGCCGGAATCAAGGAAAAATACCGGGAATTGCGCGATCAGCGTGCTGGCCAGCAGAAGTCGCGACAACTCGCCACGCTTGCTGAAGCGCGTGCCAACAAATTCGGGACTGACTGGGACAACTACCAGCCGGCAAAACCGGAATTCCTGGGCCTGAAGGTGTTCGATGACTATCCACTGGCTGAACTGGTACCCCGTATTGACTGGAGCCCGTTTTTCAAGGCGTGGGAACTGGCCGGTAAATACCCGAAAATCCTGAAAGATGAGGTCGTCGGTAAGGAAGCAACCCGGCTGTTTAACGACGCACAAGCCATGCTGGAGAAAATTGTCAGCGAAAAGTGGCTGCAGGCCAGAGCGGTCATCGGCCTGTTTCCAGCCAATACGATCGACGATGACGACGTGGAACTCTATACGGATGACACGCGTACTGAAGTTCGGAGCATATTCCATTTCCTGCGCCAGCAAATGAACCGGCGCAAGCAGGTGCCCAACTACAGCCTGGCCGACTTCGTTGCACCGAAAGAATCCGGTGTAAAGGATTACATCGGTACATTTGCAGTCACCGCAGGGATCGGCATTGAAGACAGGATCGCCGAGTTTGAAGCCGACCATGATGATTACAGCAGCATACTGTTGAAGGCGCTCGCAGACCGGCTGGCCGAGGCCTTTGCCGAGCGTATGCACGAACGGGTACGCAAGGAATTCTGGGGATATGCCGCGGCTGAAAACCTGGAGAATGAAGAATTGATAAAAGAAGAATATCGCGGCATTCGCCCGGCACCGGGGTACCCGGCCTGCCCGGACCATACCGAGAAGGGTTTGCTCTGGGAGCTGATCGACCCGGCTGCCAATGCCGGCATGACGATTACCGAGAGTTTCGCCATGTTGCCAACTGCATCGGTTTCCGGATTTTATTTCTCACACCCGGAAGCCCGTTATTTCGGTACCGGCAAGCTGGCACGTGACCAGGTCGAGGAATACGCAACACGCAAGGCCATGAAAGTCGAGGAAGTTGAACGCTGGCTGGCATCCGTCCTGGGCTATGACACCTAGGGAATAACTCCGTCATTGCAGGTCCCCGCGCTTTGCTCGGGATAAACTGCGCGCGGCAATCTCCTGAATCTGGCAGCAGACTTGCGGAGATTGCCGCGTCACTTGGTTCCTCGGTAACTGCTCCATGCGTCGTCTAAAGCGCCTACTGTTGGCACCCCACCTCCTGTATCCATGTAGTCGTCACAATGACCTATAAAACAGAAGCCCCCCTGGGACTGGTGGAAGTATAAAAGTTATATGCCTTGAACAGGGTTTACCGCGTACAATCCTGTTATGAATTCAGCGACATTCAAGGCAGCCTGCGCCACCGGCCAGGACTGGCAGCCCATTATCGAGCAATGCCTGTCGGATCTGGGGCCTGAGCCATCATCAGCAAATCTGGGTCTGTTATACCTGACCGAGCCTCTCGCTCCCTATCTTCAAAATTTACTTGATTATTTACGAAAGGAAACAGGCATCATTGACTGGGTTGGTACAGTTGGCAGCGGCATATGCTATAGCGGCAGGGAGATTTATGATGAGCCGGCGGCAGCCATTATGCTGGCTACATTACCCGGGGACAGCTTTCGCCTGATTCCGTCGGGGCTTGAAGCATTGGCCGACATGCTTGCTACAAACCGGAACTGGATAGCCGAGCATTCCGCGCATTTCTGCATTGTTCATGGTGATCCGCGTAATACCCACATTCCGCAATTGATTGAATCCCTCTCAACAGAACTGGATCCCGGGTTTCTGGTTGGCGGCCTGAGCTCAGCCAGCAATGATGATTACCAGCTACAGGTCGCCGGAGACATCTGTGAGCTCGGGCTGTCAGGCGTACTTTTCTCGGCTGAAATCCCGGTCATTACCGGGGTGGCACAGGGCTGTACACCACTTGGCAAAAAACACAGGATTTCCAGCTGCCAGGGTAATATCGTCAGTGAGATAGATGGCAGACCAGCACTGGATGTTTTCAGGGAGGATATCGGGGAAGTTCTCTCAAAGGACCTGTCACGTGTTGCGGGTTATATTTTTGCTGGACTGCCAGTCAGCGGGTCCGACACCGGAGATTACCTTGTGCGGAACCTGATCGGCGTTGATCCGGAGGAAAAGCTGCTTGCCATCGGTGACTTGCTTGAAGAAGACACCACCATCATGTTCTGCAAGCGCGACGGTGATACTGCACGTGAAGATATGGTTCGCATGTTGCAGGACCTGAGGAAACGTGCCACGGGAGAAATCAAGGGCGGGGTGTATTACACCTGTCTTGGACGTGGACGCAATCAATTTGGCAAAAACTCAGAGGAATTAAAGCTGATCCACGATCAACTTGGTGAATTTCCGCTGATCGGGTTCTTTGCCAATGGTGAAATTTCACACAATCGTTTGTATGGTTATACCGGGGTGTTGACTTTATTTTTGTAAATGCCGGCATTCCCCGCGAGGCACGGGCACTGCTTATTCTTTCCAGTATTGCTCTGTCGTGATTTGCCCCGGATCACGGCGTTTGTTCTTTTTCAGACCGCGCGCTTCGAGTACGGACTGTGTATCGCGCACCATGGCAGGATTACCACAGATCATTACCTGTGAGTTATCCGCAGAAAGTTTCAATCCGGCGCGTTCTTCCAGTTGCCCGTTCTCTATGGCAGCCGGGACACGCCCCTTGATTGCGAAATCCGTAGCTTCGCGACTGACAAAGGGGATGAATTGCAACTGATCCGGGTGTTGGTCAAGCTGTTGCCTGATTTCATCACTGTATGCCAGCTCTTCGACAGTGCGCACGGCATGTACCAGGACAATGTTTTGATACCTTTGCCAGGCATCCCGTGTCGTCAGGATGGAAAGGAATGGCCCGATGGCCGTACCGGTAGACAGCATCCACAGTGTTTGTGCGTCTGGAATCTCATCCAGCACAAAAAAACCGGCACTATTTGGTGCAATAAATAATGGATCACCCGGCTTCAGTTTGATCAGTTTTCCTGTCAAGGGGCCATCCTTGACTGTGATGAAATAGAATTCGTGCACTGAATTATCCGGGCCATTGACGAAGGAGTAGGGGCGTGCAACCACTTCACCATCTATCTCCATTGCGAGCCGGGTAAACTGGCCAGCGGTGAAGGGAGCAATCTTTGCCTCAAGCTGTACGGAATAGAGCTCCTCTGTCCATTGACGCAAGTTGACAACCTTTCCTTCTACCCATTTACCCATGTGGTTTATACCTGCCTGGTCCGATCCTGATTTCATCCGTGTTTGCCACGGGTACAAATACTGCTGCTATCAATAAATCCCCAAATCATTTTGACGGATGTCGTATCATATCGTAAAACTGCTGCTGTATTTCACTGCTGTCCCGTTACCCGGGATACAGGAAATACATGAGGAATAGATTGTTGTGGAACAGATGTCTACATGGGAAATGCTGCTGCTCGGGGCACTGGTTGTGCTGGTATTGTTCTGGTTTGGTCCCGGGGTAAAGGCATCACTGGAGCAGAGCCGCAAGGCAGAGAAAAAAGACTGGGCCGGGGTACTCATTCCGGTCGCCGTGGTGGTGCTGTTCGTGATTTTTCTGATTATGATGGTGTAGAGGCATGACTAACGCTCTGGAAATCAAGGATCTCACGAAAATCTACAAGGGTGGCCACCAGGCACTGAAAGGTGTCAGCCTGAAAGTAAAACAGGGAGATTTCTTTGGACTGCTGGGTCCGAATGGTGCGGGCAAAACCACCATGATCGGGGTCATTACTTCACTGGTTAATAAAACCAGTGGCTCGGTATCCATCTACGGCCATGATCTGGAAACCGATCCATCTGCAGCGAAGGCTTTTCTTGGACTGGTGCCGCAGGAATTCAACTTTAATATGTTCGACCCGGTCATCGAGGTCGTTGCGAACCAGGCCGGTTACTACGGTATCGAGCGCAAGCAGGCGTTTCTACGCGCAGAAAAATACCTGAAGCGTCTTGACCTGTGGGATAAGAGGCGCGTCATGGCGCGCACCCTCTCGGGAGGAATGAAGCGCCGGCTGATGATTGCACGGGCGCTGGTTCATCAACCCCGATTGCTGATCCTGGATGAGCCAACTGCCGGTGTTGATATCGAAATCAGGCGATCCATGTGGCAATACCTGCGTGAAATAAATGCAGCCGGTACGACTATCATCCTGACAACCCATTATCTCGAAGAGGCCGAGAGTCTCTGCAGGAACATCGCCATTCTGGATAAGGGAGTATTGATCGAAAATACCAGCACCAGGCAGCTGTTGAACACACTGCACATGGAAACCTTCATACTGGATATTGAGTCCCCGATTACCCAACTCCCGGCAACGGGTACCAACAAGATGACCCTGGTGGATGAATACACCATTGAGCACATTCTGCCGCAGAACGAGAACTTGTCCGCCCAATGGAAGGACGACCTGGGATCTGACTGGGAGCGCGTCCAGAAGACCTATCTCCACACGCTCGGTAATCTAACTCTAACCGGGTAC
>DAOVYA010000046.1 GCA_030635865.1 Gammaproteobacteria bacterium
TAAGCAACAGCCATCACTGGAAGCACAACTGACCAACCTGGCCGATGAAATCGCCTATAACAGTCATGACGTGGACGATGGCCTGCGTTCCGGCCTGATCGATGTGGATGCACTGAACGAAATTGAACTGTTCCGTGAACAACATGAAACGGTCCTTGGCCTCTATCCTGACCTGCCCCCGCGTCGCACCATACATGAAGTGGTAAGACGCCTGATTGGCTTCCAGGTGATCGACCTGATCGAGACCAGCACACGCAAGCTCGAACAGGCCGCACCGGCCGATCTTGACGCTATCCGCAATCACGCCGGAGCATTAATCGATTTTAGTGACACCATGCGTGAGAAAAATCTCGAACTGAAACGTTTCCTGCGTAACAATCTTTACCGACATTACCGGGTACACCGTATGAGCGTGAAAGCCGCACAAACCATTACGGCTCTGTTTGAGGCCTTTTTCGGGGACCTGCGCCTGATGCCTGACGAGGCCCGACAGCACGTCGTCGCACTGGAAGCGTCTGCCGGACAGGACGGTCGCGCCCGTGCGGTCGCAGACTACATTGCCGGCATGACCGACCGCTACGCCATCGCGGAATATGAACGCACCTTCAACCCGGCTATATAAATAAAGCAAAATCATCTCGCGCAAAGACGCAAAGGCGCCAAGGAAACCATGACTATGTCTATAACCAAAAAACATTTTCCACAGAGTGCTTAAAGTACACAGAGACATGCAGTTAAATGAAAATTCAAGGCGGAGCGTCGATCCTGCAATGGCCTGATAAATCTGTGATCTCTGAGGCAATTATTTATTATTTTTTCTTTGCGCCTTTGCGTCTTTGCGCGAGATGATTTTGCTTTTTGTTTAATGCCATGCGCATATACATGCAAATACCGCCGGAGGGTGACAAGGCACCCCGCTTCTACCATCTGCACCTGCAGGAGGATCTGCTCGGGGGCTGGACACTGATCCGGGAATGGGGTTACCAGGGGGCCGCCGGGCGGGTCAAAAAAGAACACTTCACGGAACAGGCCAGCGCCGAAGCAGCACTGTTCCAGGTCCGGGATGAACAACTCAAGCGTGGCTACCAGGTGGTTTTCATGCAAGCGCACCAGGAATGATCTCCCGCTATTCCACTTTGCATATCCCTGAAATTAATAAGGAAAAACACTCCACTCCAAATTGAACCACCGGCCCGGCGGCGCTATACTGTTCGGCCTTTTGGCTGCCGGTCAGTTGAGTAACTGGTTGCCTCTATATAACATACTGTATTTAATATTTTTTTACGGTACAGCGATGGATCCGCCCGCTGAACTGATAAACGTCACAAGCAAGGTAATGCCAATGAAGTACGGCACACTGCCACCCAGACAAGGCCTGTATGACCCTGCGAACGAGCATGATGCCTGTGGCGTGGGTTTCATTGCCAACGTCAAGGGTCGCAAGAGTCACGAAATCGTCCAGCAGGGTCTGCGCATACTGGAAAACCTGACCCACCGTGGCGCGGTCGGCGCCGATCCGCTTGCCGGTGATGGTGCCGGTATCCTGATGCAAATCCCGGATGCCTTCCTGCGTGAGGAATGCGCCGGCATCGGCATTACCCTGCCGGATGCTGGTGCCTACGGCGTTGGCATGCTGTTCCTGCCGGCCCATGACGAGACCCGCAGATATTGTGAATCCCTGATCACAGGGATCATTGCTGAAGAAGGCCAGGGCCTGCTCGGCTGGCGCGATGTACCCACCGATAACAGTGGCCTGGGTGAATGCGTCAAGCAGGTTGAACCGGTTATCCGCATGCTGTTCATCAGCGAGGGTGAAAATTGTCCTGATACCGACAGCTTTGAACGCAAGCTGTTCATTATTCGCAAGCGCGTGGAAATCGCGGTGCAGAATTCAGACCGGCAAGGTTGCGAATCCTTCTATGTCCCGTCCATGTCGGCCCGCACCCTGTGCTACAAGGGCATGCTGCTGGCCAACCAGGTCAACACCTACTATAGCGATCTGAATGACACGCGCGTGACCTCGGCACTCGCCCTGGTACACCAACGTTTTTCCACCAACACCTTCCCGTCATGGGACCTGGCACATCCGTTCCGCATGATCGCCCACAATGGCGAGATCAACACCCTGCGCGGCAATATCAACTGGATGAATGCACGCCGCCACTCCATGGCCTCGGAACTGTTCGGCGATGACTTGCAGAAACTCTGGCCGCTGATTGCCGAAGGCCAGTCTGACTCTGCCTGCTTCGATAATGCGCTGGAATTGCTGGTTACCGGCGGTTATTCGCTGGCGCACGCCATGATGCTGCTGATCCCCGAGGCCTGGGCCGGCAACCCACTGATGGATAATAAACGCCGTGCCTTCTACGAATATCACGCCGCCGTCATGGAACCCTGGGACGGCCCGGCCGCCGTCGCCTTTACCGATGGGCGCCAGATCGGCGCCACCCTCGACCGCAACGGCCTGCGCCCGGCGCGCTACCTGATAACGAATGACGACGTGGTGGTGATGGCCTCGGAAATGGGCGTGCTCGATATTCCGGAAGAGCGCATTGTGAAAAAATGGCGCCTGCAACCCGGCAAGATGTTCCTGATCGACACAGAACAGGGCCGCATCATCGATGATGAGGAGATCAAGAACGAACTCGCCAACAGCCACAACTACCAGGACTGGCTGGATAAAACCCAGATCAGACTGGAGAGCCTGCCCGGCGAGGTCAGCCCCATGGCCCCGGACACCGGGACCCTGCTCGATCGGCAACAGGCGTTTGGATATACCCAGGAAGACATCAAGTTCCTGATGACCCCGATGGCCCTCACCGGACAGGAAGCCATTGGTTCGATGGGTGCCGACAACCCGGTTGCCGTGCTGTCCAGCAAGCCCAAGCCCTTGTCGAACTATTTCAAACAGAATTTTGCACAGGTCACGAATCCGCCGATCGACCCGATCCGCGAAGAACTGGTGATGTCCCTGGTCACGCTGATCGGCCCGCGCCCGAACCTGCTGGGGCTTGAATCAACCGACAAGCACATGCGTCTTGAAGTCAGCCAGCCAATCCTGACCAACACCGACATCGAACGCATTCGACATATCGAGGATCACACCGGCGGTGCATTCCGCACACATACGATTGATATCTGCTATGACGCTGTACACGGCGCAGATGGAATGGGAGATGCGCTCACGGCTACCTGTCAACAGGCAGAAAAGGCAGTGCGGGAAGGCTATAACATTCTCATCCTGTCAGACCGCGGCGCCAACATGGACCGCATTGCGATCCCGGCCCTGCTGGCTACCGCCGGTGTCCATCACCACCTGGTGCGCACCGGCCTGCGTACCGAGTCGGGACTGGTCGTCGAGACCGGTGCCGCCCGCGAAGTACACCAGTTTGCCACCCTCGCCGGTTATGGCGCCGAGGCAATCAACCCGTACCTGGCATTTGAAACACTCGCCTCCATCCGTGAACAGTTACCGGAGAAGCTCGACGAGGACGAAATCCGGAAACGTTATATAAAGGCCATCGGCAAGGGGCTGTTCAAGGTCATGTCGAAGATGGGCATCTCGACTTACCAGTCCTACTGCGGCGCACAGATCTTTGATGCCGTCGGCCTGAGCACTGAATTTGTGGATGCATACTTCACCGGCACGGCAACCACCATAGAAGGTGTCGGGCTGAAGGAAATCGCCGGGGAAACCGTACGCTGGCACCAGGACGCCTATGGCGACGCCCCCATCTACCGGAATAACCTGGATGTCGGCGGTGACTATGCATTCCGCCTGCGCGGTGAGGGCCACATGTGGACACCGGACTCCATTGCCAAATTGCAGCATGCCACCCGCGCAAATGATGCAAACACCTTCCGTGAGTTTTCACAACTGGTGGATGAACAGAATGAACAACTGTTAAATCTGCGCGGCCTGTTCGAATTTAACTTTGCCAATGAACCGGTCCCGCTGGATGAAGTTGAGCCGACGAAAGAAATCGTCAAACGTTTTTCAACGGGCGCCATGTCATTCGGCTCCATTTCCTACGAGGCACATTCAACCCTGGCCGTTGCCATGAACCGCATCGGTGGCAAATCGAATACCGGCGAAGGCGGTGAGCAAACGGAGCGCTTCAAAACACTTGAAAACGGGGATTCAAAGCGCTCTGCCATCAAGCAGGTGGCATCCGGCCGTTTCGGGGTAACCACGGAGTACCTGGTCAACGCCGACATGATCCAGATCAAAATGGCACAGGGTGCCAAGCCCGGGGAAGGCGGACAGTTGCCCGGTCACAAGGTCGACGCAACCATCGCCCAGGTACGCCATTCCACGCCGGGGGTTGGTCTGATCTCGCCACCACCGCACCACGACATCTATTCTATCGAGGACCTGGCGCAACTGATCCACGACCTGAAGAATGCCAACCCACAGGCTGATATCAGCGTGAAACTGGTCTCGGAAGTCGGTGTTGGTACAGTCGCGGCCGGTGTTTCCAAGGCACATGCCGATCACGTTACGATCTCGGGCCACGACGGTGGCACCGGCGCCAGCCCGCTGACCTCGATCAAGCACGCCGGTTCGCCCTGGGAGATTGGCCTCGCGGAGACCCACCAGACACTGGTGATGAACAACCTGCGCTCGCGCATCGCGGTGCAGGTCGATGGCGGCATGCGCACCGGTCGCGACGTGGTGGTTGGTGCGCTGCTGGGTGCCGACGAATTCGGCTTTGCCACCGCACCGCTGATTGTTGAAGGTTGCATCATGATGCGCAAGTGCCACCTCAATACCTGCCCGGTGGGCGTGGCCACCCAGGACCCGGAACTGCGCAAGCGGTTTACCGGCAAGCCGGAACACGTGGTGAACTACTTCTTCTTCGTCGCTGAAGAGATTCGTGAACTGATGGCGCAACTCGGGTTCCGCAAATTTGACGACATGATCGGCCAGTCACAACACCTCAATATGCGTCGCGCCATTGATCACTGGAAGGCACAGGGCCTCGACTTTTCCCGCATCCTGCACAAGCCGGAAGCGGGGCCGGGCATCGGTATTTACCACAGCGAGATACAGAACCACGGCCTCGACAGGGCGCTGGATATGCATCTGATCGAGCTGTCACGGGCAGCACTGGACAACAAGACACCGGTACAGACCGACCTGCCGGTGAAGAACACCAACCGTACCGTGGGCACCATGCTGTCCGGTGAAGTCGCCAGGCGCTACGGGCATGCAGGGCTGCCGGAAGACACCATCAGTATTACGCTGCGCGGAACTGCCGGGCAAAGTTTCGGGGCATTTGTTACGCATGGCGTAAGCCTCACGCTGGTCGGTGAGGGCAATGACTACGTCGGCAAGGGACTCAGCGGTGGCCGCCTTGTCGTCTATCCACCCGAGGAAACTCCGATCGTTGCCGAAGAAAACATTATCGTTGGCAATACAGTGCTATACGGAGCCATCAGCGGCGAATGTTATTTTCGCGGTGTTGCCGGTGAACGCTTTGCGGTACGCAACTCCGGCGCGACCGCGGTTGTGGAAGGCGTCGGTGATCACGGCTGCGAATACATGACTGGCGGAATTGTCATTGTGTTAGGCGAGTCCGGCAGGAACTTCGCTGCCGGCATGAGTGGCGGCATCGCCTATGTACTCGATGAACACGGTGATTTTGAACAGCGCTGCAACCTCACCATGGTCGAACTTGAACCGATCCCGGCCGAGGATGATGCGCTCGAACAACTGGATCACCAGAGTGGCGACCTGGAAACCCATGGCCGCGTGGACATTAGCCACGACATGACCCGCTATGATGCCCTGCGGCTACGCCGCCTCATCGAAAAACACGTGCACTACACCGATAGTGCACGCGGCCGCAGCATCCTTGATCACTGGGACGAGACCCTGCCGAAATTCGTCAAGGTCATGCCGGTGGATTACCGGCGTGCACTGCAGGAGATGCAGGCCGCCCAAATATCTTCCCCGCGGGCTGCAGAGAGAGGACGATAGAGCACCAGTCATGGGCAAACCAACAGGCTTTATGGAATACGATCGAAATGAGCGCACCTATGCGCCCGCTGCCGATCGTGTACAACACTTCAGGGAGTTTATTATCCCGCTGGAGGACAACGAAGTCAGCCTGCAGGGTGCGCGTTGCATGGACTGCGGCATCCCCTTCTGCCACCAGGGTTGCCCGGTGAATAACATCATCCCGGACTGGAACGACCTGGTGTACCAGGGCAACTGGAAGAAAGCAGTAAACGTGCTGCACTCGACCAATAACTTCCCGGAATTTACCGGTCGAATATGCCCGGCACCCTGCGAAGCCGCCTGCACACTCAACATTGATGACAACCCGGTCACCATTAAAACAATCGAGTGCGCCATTGTTGATAAAGGCTGGGAAGAAGGCTGGATCAAGCCGCATATTCCGGAACACAAGACCGGCAAGCGTGTCGCAATTGTCGGATCGGGGCCAGCTGGCATGGCCTGCGCACAACAGCTGGCGCGCGCCGGACACGACGTCTCCGTTTTCGAGAAAAACGACCGGATTGGTGGTCTGCTGCGTTACGGTATTCCTGATTTCAAGATGGAAAAACAGGTAATCGACCGACGTATGGCACAAATGCAGGCCGAGGGGGTCACCTTTCATACCGAGACTCACATCGGCGGGTCGATGCCTGTGGAAAAACTGCTCGAGGAGTTCGATGCCATTGCCCTTACCGGCGGTTCTGAACACAACCGCGACCTGGAAGTACCGGGCCGCAAACTCGATGGTGTACATTTCGCCATGACCTTCCTGCCGCAGCAGAATAAACGCAATGCCGGGGACACGATTGATTCGGCCGTCTCCCTGACCGCTAAAAACAAACATGTCGTCGTCATCGGCGGCGGCGATACCGGCTCCGACTGCATCGGCACTTCTTTCCGCCAGGGTGCGGTTTCCGTCACCCAACTGGAAATCCTGCCACAGCCGCCGGAAAAGGAAAACAAGGGGCTGACCTGGCCGGACTGGCCCAACAAAATGCGCACCTCCAGTTCACAGGATGAAGGTGCAATACGCGAATGGTCGGTTGCCACGAAATCCTTCGAGGGCAAGAACGGGAAGGTCTCGGCCATCACCTGTGTACGGCTGAACTGGAAGCAGGACGACAACTGCCAGTGGCAAATGGAAGAAATTGCCGGCAGTGAATTCCAGCTGAAAGCCGACCTGGTGTTACTGGCGATGGGTTTTATCCACCCGGTCCATGAAGGTATGCTGAAACAACTGGGTGTGGAACTTGACGCACGCGGCAACGTCATGGGGAGCACAGAGGGCGGCAATGCCTACAAGACATCCCTCGACAAGGTATTCTCCGCGGGTGACATGCGCCGCGGTCAGTCGCTGGTAGTCTGGGCAATCCGCGAAGGCCGGCAATGCGCCCGATCAATTGATGAATTTTTAATGGGTTCATCTGATTTGCCGAGATAAAACCTGTCTCTCGCACGACTACATGGATGTAGGAGGTAGAGTAACGCAGGAGCAGTTACCGAGAGGCGCAAAGGCGCGGAGAAGAACAAAAACTACATCAGAACTGCTTTTCTATTGATGTAGTGACGTAGCCCGGATAAAGCGCAGCAGAATTCGGGCTACACGATTACATTTAGTTGATTTTCTCTGCGCCTTTGCGCCTCTGCGAGAGACAGGTTTTTTAAATTATGCAGCCACTCCAAAACGACAGACTGATAAAGGCACTACTGCGCGAACCCGTGGATGTCACGCCTGTCTGGATGATGCGCCAGGCCGGTCGTTACCTGCCGGAATATCGCAAGATCCGCAAACAGGCCGGCAGCTTCATGAGCCTGTGTACCAACCCGGAACTGGCCTGCGAAGTCACCCTGCAACCGGTTGATCGTTTCCCGCTGGATGCCGCCATTCTGTTTTCGGATATCCTTACCATCCCGGATGCCATGGGGCTTGGGCTCTATTTTGCAGACGGCGAAGGCCCGCGCTTCAAAAACCCGGTACGCACGTCTGCCGATGTCAAGGCGCTAGGCAACCCGGACCCGGAAACCGAATTGCGATATGTTATGGATGCCATACGCCTGATCAGGAAGGAACTGGACAACCGCATTCCACTCATTGGTTTTGCTGGCAGCCCATGGACACTGGCAACCTATATGGTAGAAGGCAGTTCAACCAAAACCTTCTCGTACGTGAAAAGAATGCTCTACAACGAACCGGCATTGCTGCATCAAATGCTGAATACCGTTTCAAGATCAGTAACGGCCTACCTGAATGCACAAATTTCGGCCGGCGCACAGGTCGTGATGATTTTCGACACCTGGGGCGGCGTACTGACGCCGGATGATTACGCCGAGTTTTCCTTGCGTTACATGCAAAAAATTGTTGGCGGCCTTGCCCGTGAACAAGACGGCCAGAAAGTTCCCGTTATCCTGTTTACCAAGGGGGGCTGCCAATGGCTGGAGGATATGGCCGACACGGGTGCCGACGCACTCGGGATTGATTGGTCAACCGACCTGGCCATGGCCCGTAAACGGGTTGGTGACCGGGTCGCGTTGCAAGGCAATCTCGATCCTGCCACCCTGTATGCAGACCCGGATATAATCTACGGAAAGGTCGGCAAGGTATTAAAGCAGTATGGCACCGGCTCCGGCCATGTGTTCAATCTCGGACATGGTATCAACCCGGATGTAAACCCGGAAAATGTTGCGGCCATGATCAATGCCGTACACCAGATCAGCGAGCGCTATCACATCTGAGCGTCAGGCATCGCGCCGCACACACGTTCTATCAACGCAGCTTGAGTAGCGCGTAATCACCCAGTGCGGTTTGCATGTCCTGCAGATCGGGATAACGAACATAAAATGCGTAATCGTAGGCACCACCACATATCAGGGCCGGCGCATCTTCATGCACGTCTGATTGAAGTCTCATATGGTAGGTACGCATGTACCACTGCGAGTCCCCTCCATCAGAGGCCAGCTGCAAA
>DAOVYA010000152.1 GCA_030635865.1 Gammaproteobacteria bacterium
ATATTGATGCGGTGCTGCGGAAACTGCTGAGCCATGCCCTTCCAGAAACAGGTTGTGGCAGCGGAGGTTATCGTAATACCGCGTTCCTGTTCCTGCTCCATCCAGTCCATGACGGCGGCACCATCATGTACCTCACCAATCTTGTGAGACACGCCGGTATAGAACAGGACGCGCTCGGTCGTCGTGGTCTTGCCCGCATCAATATGCGCCATGATCCCGATGTTCCGATAACGATCAATTGGAGTAGAGCGTGCCACTGTCCTGTACCTGAAGTCCTGTATATAAAGGGTATAACGGTTAAAATATCGGCCTACCACCGGTAATGAGAGAAGGCCTTGTTGGCCTCTGCCATCCGGTGCGTATCCTCACGTTTCTTGACTGCATTACCACGACTCTCGGCAGCATCCATCAACTCACCAGCCAGTCGTAATGGCATGGATTTTTCACTACGATTGCGTGCCGCATCCAGCACCCAGCGCATGGCCAGCGTTGTACGGCGAATCGGGCGCACTTCTATCGGTACCTGGTAGGTTGCACCACCAACGCGGCGTGATTTCACCTCGACCATGGGCCGCACATTATCAAGCGCCTTGTCCAGAACCTCGACCGGGTCTTCATTACCCTTGCCGGCGATCTGGTCCAGTGCACCATAAATGATGCGCTCTGCAACCGATTTCTTGCCGGACTTCATGACCATATTGATAAACTTGGCCAGCATGAGATTCCCGTACTTGGGATCAGGCAGAATTTCTCTTGAACCTATGACTCTTCTTCTGGACATTGCTAATTCTCAAATATTATTCGCTGTGTTATTGCTTCAGGACTTTGGTCGTTTGGCGCCGTACTTGGAACGGCCCTGGCGACGGCTCGTGACACCCGATGTATCCAGGCTGCCGCGAACAGTGTGATATCGCACACCCGGTAAATCCTTTACCCGGCCACCTCGAATCAGCACCACCGAGTGCTCCTGGAGGTTGTGTCCCTCACCACCAATGTATGTAGTCACTTCAAATCCGTTTGTCAGTCGAACACGCGCAACCTTGCGTAAAGCCGAATTCGGCTTCTTCGGAGTCGTGGTATACACACGCGTACACACGCCACGTTTTTGTGGACATGACTCCAGTGCAGGGACGTTACTTTTTTCCCTTTTCCTGGAACGCGGATTGCGCACTAACTGATTGATTGTTGTCATTAACCGTAAATCCTGAAATTAGCTCGATAAAATAATTCTAAGCCACTGAAAACAAACGACAGGCCGGACGAGCCGGCCTGTCGAGAGAAGCGGAATTCTAGAGACAGGACAAGGTCCTGTCAAGCAAGAATTTTTAATCCGCGGACGACTCCGCTACGTCTTCTGTCTCGCTGGTCTCGGCGGCATCCACGGCCGCCATTTCCTCGGCGATATCCAGCGGGCTGACTTCCCGCTGGCGGCGGCGCTCCTCATGGTAGGCCAGGCCGGTACCCGCGGGGATCAAGCGACCCACGATGACGTTCTCCTTGAGCCCACGCAGGCCGTCCTTGCTGCCACGGACCGAGGCCTCGGTAAGTACCCGGGTGGTCTCCTGGAAAGAGGCCGCTGAAATAAAGGACTCCGTTGCCAGCGAGGCCTTGGTGATACCCAGTAACAAGGGCATCCAGCTGGCTGGTTCCTTGCCGTCCTTCAGGAGCTTCTCGGACTCTTCCAGCACCCTTGCCCGCTCGATCTGCTCACCCTTGTGGTAGCGGCTGTCGTTCGATTTCAGAATTTCAGCCTTGCGCAACATCTGGCGGAGAATAACCTCGATATGCTTGTCATTGATCTTCACGCCCTGCAAGCGGTACACGTCCTGGATCTCCTTGACCATATATTCTGCCATGGTTGAAGTACCCAGCAGGCGCAAAATGTCATGTGAATCGGGTTCGCCATCGACCAGCATTTCACCCTGTTCAATATTCTCACCCTCAAAAACGGTCACGTGGCGCCACTTCGGAATCAGTTCCTCATGCGTTTCACCATCACTGCCTGTAATGATGACACGTTGCTTGCCCTTGGTGTCCTTGCCAAAGCTGACCGTGCCGGTACGCTCGGCCAGGATGGCAGGTTCTTTTGGTTTACGTGCCTCGAACAGGTCGGCAACGCGCGGAAGACCGCCCGTAATATCACGCGTCTTGGATGTTTCCTGCGGGATACGTGCGATAACATCACCGACGCCAACCGCTGCACCATCATCCAGGCTTACGATGGCACCGGCCGGCAGAAAATACTGGGCATCCAGGTCGGTGCCGACAATCTTCACCGGCTTACCCTTTCCGTCAACCAGTTTCACCATTGGCCGCAAGTCCTTGCCTGCACTACCGCGCGTTTTTGGATCAGTAACCACAAGGCTCGTAAGACCGGTAACCTCATCAGTGGTTTCCTGCACAGTAATCCCATCGATGAAATCGCTGAAACTGGCCTTGCCGGCAACCTCTGTCACGATTGGATGAGTATGCGGATCCCAGGTAGCAATTACGCTGCCGCCCTTGACCGTGTCGCCATCAGCCGCGCTGATAACCGACCCATAAGGCAGTTTGTAACGCTCACGCTCGCGCCCATGATCATCAACGATACTAATTTCACCTGAACGGGATACCGCCACAAGATTTTTATTTTTATTGCTTACCGTCTTGATGTGGTGCAGACGCACGGTGCCGTCATTCTTGACTTCAACGCTGTTTATAGTCGCTGCACGACTGGCCGCACCACCGATATGGAACGTACGCATGGTCAACTGGGTACCAGGCTCGCCAATAGACTGGGCCGCAATAACGCCAATTGCCTCACCTGGATTGACCATGTGCCCACGCCCAAGGTCGCGACCGTAACATGCGGCACATACGCCATAGCGGTTCTCGCAGGTAATCGGTGAGCGGACAACAATGGCGTCAACACCCATGGCCTCAAGCTTGTCGACCCAGGCCTCATCCAGCAATGTACCGATTGGCGCAACCACTTCATCAGTACCGGGGCGCGTGACGTCACCGGCTACCAGGCGACCCAGTACACGTTCGCGCAATGGTTCCACTATATCGCCACCTTCAACCAGCGGCGTCAGCTCCATACCATTTTCGGTTCCGCAATCAGTACCTATAACAGTCAGGTCCTGCGCCACATCAACCAGGCGCCGCGTCAGATAACCGGAGTTTGCGGTCTTGAGCGCGGTGTCTGCCAGACCTTTACGTGCACCGTGAGTGGAGATGAAATACTGCAATACGTCCAGGCCCTCGCGGAAATTTGCCGTGATCGGTGTTTCAATAATCGAGCCATCCGGTTTCGCCATCAAGCCACGCATACCGGCCAGCTGACGAATCTGCGCAGCAGAACCACGTGCGCCCGAATCGGCCATCATGTAAACAGAATTAAAAGAAGGCTGCCTGACAGTATTTCCCTCTGCATCCTGCTTTTCTTCAGTACCCAGGGTATCCATCATGGCCTTGGCAACCTGGTCATTGGTGCGCGACCAGATATCAACGACTTTGTTGTAACGCTCGCCCATGGTGACCAGGCCAGAGGTATACTGGCTTTCGATTTCCAGGACCTCATCTTCAGCCTCGGCAATGATAGCGGCCTTGCTGTCAGGAATGGTCATGTCATTGATACCGAATGACACGGCAGCACGGGTCGCGTAGGAAAAACCCGTATACATTAACTGGTCTGCAAAAATCACTGTCTCCTTCAAACCAACGCGGCGATAGCATGCATTGATTACGTTGGAGATTGCTTTCTTGGTCATATCCCTGTTAACCAGGTCAAACGGCAGACCCTTCGGCAGCAGTTCCGAAAGCAGTGAACGTCCCACAGTAGTATCAACAAGGCCATACTTTTCCTGCGCCTCGCCGTCCTCGTCCAGCTCGAATTGACGAATCCTGACCCTGGCCCTGGCATGCAGTGAAACCACGCCTGTTGCATAGGCGCGGTGCACCTCGGCCACGTCCGCAAAGACCATGCCTTCGCCCCTGGCGTTGACGGATTCACGTGTCATGTAATAAAGGCCAAGCACCACATCCTGTGACGGCACGATAATCGGCTCGCCATTGGCAGGTGAAAGAATATTATTGGAAGACATCATCAGTGCGCGGGCTTCCAGTTGCGCTTCGATTGAAAGCGGGACATGCACGGCCATCTGGTCGCCATCAAAGTCTGCATTAAAAGCAGCACAGACCAGTGGATGCAACTGGATGGCCTTGCCCTCGATCAGCACGGGCTCAAATGCCTGAATACCCAGGCGATGCAGGGTCGGTGCGCGGTTCAGCATCACCGGATGCTCACGTATCACATCTTCGAGAATATCCCAGACCTCGGGCCCTTCACGCTCTACCAGTTTCTTTGCCGCCTTGATCGTGGTGGCCAGGCCGCGGAACTGCAGTTTGCTGAAAATAAACGGCTTGAACAGCTCCAGTGCCATGCGCTTCGGCAGGCCGCACTGATGCAGCTTCAGTGCCGGTCCAACCACGATAACGGAACGTCCCGAGTAATCGACACGCTTGCCGAGGAGGTTTTGACGAAAACGCCCCTGCTTGCCCTTGATCATATCGGCCAGTGACTTCAGCGGCCGCTTGTTGGTACCGGTAATCGCCCGGCCACGGCGGCCGTTATCCAGTAATGCGTCAACCGACTCCTGCAACATGCGTTTTTCGTTACGGACAATGATGTCCGGGGCACTCAATTCCAGCAGGCGTTTCAGGCGATTGTTGCGGTTGATTACACGCCGATAAAGATCGTTCAGATCGGATGTCGCGAAGCGGCCGCCATCCAGCGGCACCAGTGGCCGCAATTCCGGCGGCAGCACGGGTAATACCGTCATCACCATCCATTCCGGCTTGTTCCCGGAATCGATGAAAGATTCAACCAGCTTGAGGCGCTTGGACAGGCGCTTCAGTTTGGTCTCGGACTTGGTGCTGTTAATTTCATCACGCAGCCTGACAGCTTCCACTTGCAGATCGATATCCTTCAGCAACTCATAAACAGCTTCAGCACCCATGCGGGCATCAAACTCATCACCATTTTCCTGGATCGCATCAAGGTAGGCTTCATCGGAAAGCAACTGTCCACGCTCAAGCGTTGTCATGCCAGGGTCAACAAC
>DAOVYA010000252.1 GCA_030635865.1 Gammaproteobacteria bacterium
ACCAGATTCCGGATATCCGGTTCATCATCAACTACAAGAATATGGCGAGCTGACATATTGTTATTCCGTTATAACCTACTCTGTGATCCAGGTTTGGATACTACTTTCGTGCCGCCGTGCAGCCCCGAGTGGTCATTATAGCCCACCGTTGCCAGAAGACAGTTTTTCACTGGAAGCATTTCTAACAGGGTCATCAACCCCGAGACCCTCCGTTAGCAATTGCAGACGAATCCGTATCAACGCACCACCGGATTGCGCGTTTTCGGCGGTAATAATACCGCCATGCTCTTCAACAATTTTCTTCACAATGGCCAGCCCCAGGCCACTGCCTTTTGCCTTGGTTGAAATATAGGGTTCAAAAACACTGTCAAGCACACCTGGCTCAAACCCGGGACCATTATCACTCACGCACAATTCAATATAGCTCACGCCACCGGTCTGCATGGTACGGGTAGCAACGTTAATTCGTGCACCCGCAATACCGTTAACAGCTTCCAGCCCGTTTTTAACCAGGTTATGCAGCAATTGCCTGAGTCGCCCGGCATCGCCTTCTATGTGGGCAGAGTCTGCATTCAGCTGTTTTACAATTTTTGTGTTCAGGTCGCTGCTGCTATACAGGTCCATGACTTCCTTGATGATAGCATTGAGGTCAATCAGCTCCAGGCTGATATTCGGAGCACGCGCATATTCACTGAATGCATTGACCATCTTTTTCATCGCCTCCACCTGGTTGACGATGGTGTGTGTGGCCCGATCAAGAAACTCCGAATCTTCCTTGTCCATATCACCAAGGTAACGGCGCCGCAGGCGTTCTGCTGATAATTGTATTGGCGTCAGCGGATTCTTGATCTCGTGGGCCAGGCGCCGCGCCACTTCACCCCATGCAGCATCACGCTCTGCCTGTATTAGTGCTGTAACATCGTCAAAGACAATGGCCTGGCCACCCCGACGTTTCCCGTGAACCTGTAAAGCGGTGCCGCGACACATAAGCACCTGACGACCATTGGCGCCAAACAGGGAAACCTCCTCCTGCCAGGTTTTTTCCTTATTGCGCCGATGCCGCAAAATTACCTCGACAAAGGGCTTCAAATACGCATGTTCTTCAACTATGGCAGGCAGTGCCTTGCCCATATATCCCTTGAAATCTACACCGAGACTTTCCCTGGCGGTACGGTTCACCGCACGCACAGCCATATCGGCATCAAGACTGATTACACCCGATGACAGGCTTGCGAGCACCGCCTCAAGGTAGGCACGCTGACCCTCAATTTGCTGCTGCCCCCGGTGCGCCTGGTCACGCGCCTTTTCGAGGCGCCGTGTCATATCATTGAATGAACGCACCAGAAATCCCAACTCATCCTCACTGGCTACCGGCAAACGCTTGCTGTAATCACCCTCGGCCACGGCGTGCGTCGCTTCAGCCAGGTCACTGATCGGTGCCGCAAGTCGACGGGCAGAGTGGAATGCGGCCCAGATCGCTGCCAGCACACTCAGCACCAGCACGATGGACAGGGTCAGGGTATAGCTGAACTTGAGTGGTGTACGCAGATATGCCAGTTCCTTGTAGCGCGTGTAGGCTGTCTGCACGCCATCGGCCAACGCGCTGAAACGCTCGGAAACCGGGTACAGCGCCTGCAGGGTAAACACCTCGTTATCCTGACGTAAAGACATTACCGGTATCAATGCACGGGCATACAGTCCTGACTCACCAACCGGATCGAGCCCGATATAGTGTTGCCCCTTGCGCATAATCAACAACATTTCAGATGTCGGCTGGCTCGGCACAATATCAGTTAAATCAGCACTGCTGGACGCGATAGTACGTCCATCATTATCAAACAGGGTAAGTTCCGAGGCCCCGCTTCTGACCCTTAAATCATAGAGATCAAGTGCAATCGTCGCATAGGGTGATTCAGACAGCTCTTCAGCCATGTGCCCGGTCTGTTCGAGTACATCACGCAGGCGCACATCCAGCGCGGCACGGCTGAGAACCAGCGCATCATCCAGCCCTTGCTCGATACGTACATCGAACCAACTATCGATTCCCCGCTGAAGGAACTGCAATGAAAAATAATAAACGACAGAAACCGGGACCACGGCCAGTATCACAAACATAGCCACCAGGCGGGTAGTGAGCATGGCGCCCGGCGCTTTTTTCCGTTGCCGGCCTATCAACCATATAATGTTGGCCACGACCAATGCACCGAGCACTACCAGGGCAGCTGCATTTACAAGCAGCAGCCATGAATACATCTGACCAAAGCGTTCTGAATTGTGCGTGGCGTCACTCATATACGAAAGCGACACCAGCAGGAGCGCAAACAGCCCCAGCATCGGCACCATGCCGGGACCTGTCCGGTTTACCGGTCCAATGACCATATATACCACTCGCTGCTCATATCCCAGGCAGAAGACACGTAGGCAATCAGGCGAACAGGCGTGGGTAACGACTCAATATCAAGACTGCCGCGCAAACGGATTTTGTAGTCACCTCCATTTTCAATGAGCTGCCCGTTGGTCAATAGCAGGTCCTCGAGGGCACCGGCTGCATTCATTGCGTCCGATAGCCGGCGGAAATTCCGCTGCGTGCCCGCATTGATATCTTTCACCACAAAACTGCGGCTCAAATCGTGATACTGGATTTGCCGGGTCTGAGTAAGCTCGACCTTGACCGTATCCCATAACCAGCGATGCGTCCTCACCAGCTGCACCTGCAGCTCGAACACGAGAGGAACACCATTTTCCAGCGCCTCTTCAGCACCCGAACTCAGGGTGATGGAAAACTGCCCATCAAGCAGAAACCCGGAACCTGAATCGGCCTCGGTGACCTGTGCATTCAATGCCTGGAATTTGCCGGTCTCACCGGCATACAATTGTGGCGAACACGAGAATGCGCAAGTCGCAAACAGCACGACAAGCAAGCGCTGCAGTCGCACGGTTAAAGCAGGCATGGCCGGATAACCGGCTATTCGGCCTTGCGCAGACATGCGAAATAAAATCCATCCATTTCATTTTCACCCGGCAGGAGCTGTCTGCCATGCTTGCAGGCATGCCCCCACGATGCGTTGACCGGTATTTCTGCTGCATCCGCCTGCTGCACCAGGAATCGCTCAATCTGCTCACTGTTCTCTGCTGCCAGCACAGAACAGGTACTATATAAGAGCATACCGCCTGGCGGTAGCAAGGGCCACAGCGACTGCAGCAAGTCCTGCTGCCTCGATACCAGTGCCGCGACATCATCCCGCTTGCGTAATAATTTTATATCCGGATGCCGACGGATAACACCGGTAGCCG
>DAOVYA010000132.1 GCA_030635865.1 Gammaproteobacteria bacterium
ACATCGTCATCAAGACCGTCAAGGGTGGCGAGAAGGCCACGGATCATGTCTGGGAAGGCGCAGAAGGTCTGGAATGGACCGTGGCTTCACCGGCCCCGTACCACACTTTCGTGACGGCGCCGGAAGTCAAGTAATACATCGGGTGCATGGGTTTTGGCGCACGCACCTGCTTTTGATTGGTGATGTCAATGACAGAACAGGCTAACAGGCAGCGGTCCGGCAGATTGGTGGTTACCGTTGTCTTGCTGGTGCTGCTGGCACTGGGATTTTTTGCAGCCAGTTTTTTTGCGCTGGCATAGCAGCGATGGATACCGGCGAGCGTAGCGCAGCAAACAGGCGGGTTGTAAAACGGCTGGGTATTGCGGTTGTCGCCATGTTTGGATTTGGTTTTGCCATGGTGCCGCTGTATGACGTTTTTTGCGACATCACCGGGATCAACGGCAAGACCGGCCGCATAGAAACGGAAGCTGCGCTGAGCCAGAAAGTGGATGAAGATCGCCTGGTGACAGTGGAGTTCCTGTCATCGGTCAACAGCGAGTTGCCCTGGGAATTCAGGCCGATGGTGCGTCGTGTCAAGGTGCATCCCGGTGAAGTGACGGAAGTAAGTTACTTCGCCAGGAACAAGACCGACAGGCTGATCGCAGGCCAGGCAATACCGAGCCTTGCACCGGGCCTGGCGGCAAAGTATTTCAACAAGACGGAATGCTTTTGTTTTACCCGGCAGACACTGCAGCCGAACGAGAGCAAGAAGATGCCGCTACGGTTTGTCGTGGACCCGCATTTGCCGGAAGAGGTCAGGACAGTGTCATTGTCCTACACGTTCTTCCCGGCCGGGAATGAAAAACCGGGCATCGAATCAATTTCAATGGGGTCAGACTCGATTGATCCTGTTTTGTGATAACAGTTTAAACAGGGGACAGGGATCAATCGAGTCTGACCCCCTTTGAAATAAAAGAATTTTTAATTGAATGAACTTGTATAGAGAGGGAGTTACCAATGTCAGCATCTAATGGGGGTTACTACCTGCCGGAACCCAGTCACTGGCCCATCGTGGGCTCAGTCGGTCTGTTTCTCATGCTGGGCGGTTTTGCCAATTTTCTGCACGGTGGGACCTGGATCGTCATGGCGGTCGGCGCAGCAGTCATTATTTTCATGCTGTTTGGCTGGTTCGGTACCGTGAGCAGTTAGAGTCAGGCCGGCAAGTACAACAGCCAGGTGGATATGTCGTTCCGCTGGGGCATGGGCTGGTTCATTTTTTCCGAGGTGATGTTCTTCGCGGCCTTCTTTGGCGCCCTGTTCTATGCCCGGATATTCTCCGTGCCCTGGCTCGGTGGAGCATCCAACAACGTCATGACCAACGAGCTGTTATGGCCGGCCTTTGAGGCTATCTGGCCTACCAATGGTCCTGGTGCCGTGGGCGGGGACTACACCTCGATGGGCGCCTGGGGTATCCCGGCCATTAATACCCTGATCCTGCTGTCCAGTGGCGTGACCGTAACCTGGGCGCACTGGGGTCTGAAGAAAGCTGATCGTACCCAGTTGATCCTGGGCCTGATGGCAACGGTTGCCCTCGGCTTCCTGTTCATCGGCTTACAGGCCTATGAGTACATTCATGCCTATAGTGAACTGAACCTGACGCTTGAATCCGGGATGTACGGCACGACCTTCTTCATGTTGACCGGTTTCCACGGGTTGCATGTGACGCTGGGGGCCACGATGCTGACGGTTATCCTGCTGCGCGCCATGAAAGGGCACTTCACCGAAGAAAACCACTTCGCATTTGAGGCCGTTGCCTGGTACTGGCACTTCGTGGACGTGGTCTGGCTGGGTCTGTTTATATTCGTTTACTGGCTGGTTTAGTTGACGACTGTACTGACTAAAAAGGGCGCTGCTTGCAGCGCCCTTTTTGTTGCTATCTGAATCTCATCCGCGACAGGGTTTGCCGCAAACGATTTGAAAGGATTAGCCCGGTACAACCCCGTGCGGTTGCAACAGTCCGGTGGCATACCCGACCATCAGCAGCACGAACAGCAGTACCGACAGGCTGATACGCAGGGTAAGGGCCCTGACGGTTTTTTCCGAGGTGCCCTTGTCCTTGACCAGGTAAAACAGTCCGCTAAACAGGCTGCCGATAATGAAAATCAGGAACAGGACGACGATGATCTTGGTATACATGATGTGAGTGGCTCGGTTGGACAGTGTTAGTGATTATAGCAAAACAGGTAACGTGATGAGAATTGGTGCGTTTGATTTCAATCCCGGGTTCTGGCCGAGTATCGTCACCCTGGCCCTGTTGCCTTTCCTTGCCGGGCTGGGCATCTGGCAACTGGAGCGCGCCAGCTGGAAGCAGGGGCTGGTTGATCAGCATGCCGAGAGCGCCCGACAACCGCCCCTGCTGCTTCAGTCATTGCTTGCCCGGGATGAACCACTCCAGTATCGCCAGGTCACGGTACGCGGCCGCTATGACCTGGAGCACCAGCTGTTACTGGACAACCGGACATTCAAGGGACATGCCGGCTATCACGTGCTGACGCCGCTGTTGCTGGGTGACCGGGAAAATGCGGTTCTGGTGAACCGTGGCTGGGTGCCAGTGGGGAAGTATCGCTCGCGCTTGCCGGAATTGCCGGGACCGGCAGGAGAGTTGATGGTGTATGCGAGCATCAAGCTGCCGCCTGAAAAGCTGTTCAGACTGGATGCGGTGGAAGAGGTTCATGAAGGCTGGCCGCAAGTCGTGCAGCAGATGAAGCTGTCAGAACTGGAACAGCGTTTGGGCTATTCGCTGTTGCCGGTGATTTTACTGCTGGACCCGGTGGACGAATACGGCTTTGTGCGGGAGTGGAAGGCGGTCTACGGCGTCACCCCGGGCAAGCACCGCGCTTATGCCTTGCAGTGGTTTATGCTCGCCCTGGTGTTATTGATGATCTACATTGGTGTGAATTCAAAACGAATATCAGATGAGACCTGACGGAAAGACAATGATCAAGCGTACACAATTTTCAGTATCCGCGGGCCTGCACTCTGCCCGCCGGCAAATGGGCTTTCTGAGTTCGCGCCAGGGACTGGTGCTGCTGTTACTTATCTTCCTGGCACCGACCTTTGTTGCATGGGTCATGCATCACAGCGGCGAGGGAGGCTGGCAGCCTTCAGGGACCACGAATCACGGGGTCCTGGTGCATCCGGCCCGGCCCTTGAGCCTGCCGGTGGAGATACTTGCCGGTGATGCGCCGTTGAACGATTACCTGCAGGGCAAATGGACGCTTTTGTATGTTGGTGATGGCGATTGTGATGCTGTCTGTAATACCAATCTCTACAATATGCGCCAGGTGCGTATTGCGCAAAACGAGGAGATGCGGCGGGTACAGCGTCTTTTCCTGTTGCGCAGTGAAACGATACCGGGGGCGCTGGCAAGCCTGCTCGAACGGGAGTATTCAAAAATGACCGTCGCCAGGGTCACGGCGGAGCAGGCTCAACAAATTAAGCCTGATTTTCTGATCGATGGCGTTTCCATGCAGGGCGCAGAGCGGGTCTACATCATCGATCCGCTGGGTAATCTCATGATGTATTACCCGCCGGGTGCAGACCCGGGCGGCATGCTTAAAGACATGAAAAAGTTGCTGAAGTACTCGAAGATCGGCTAATGAGTGGCCTGGCAACAAGTTATCTAGACCTGTGTAAGCTGAAGGTCGTGGCGCTGATTGTATTCACCGCCATGGTCGGCATGTTCATGGCCACATCACCGCCGGGCATGGTGCCCTGGGACGTATTGTTGTTTGGCAACCTGGGCATCGGCATGGCGGCATCCGCGGCTGCCGCGATCAACCACGTACTTGATGCGCGCGAAGACGCAAAAATGGCGCGCACCAATGCGCGCCCGCTGCCACTGGGCAAGATCAGCAGTCGCCAGGCGATGGTATTTGCCTGTCTGCTCGGTACGTTGTCCATGGTGGTCCTGGTTGTGCTGGTGAACCCGCTGACCGCTGTGCTCACATTTATTTCACTGGTGGGTTACGCCGTGGTGTACACCATGTACCTGAAGCGCGCGACCCCGCAGAACATCGTCATCGGCGGTGCCGCCGGTGCCGCACCCCCCGTCCTCGGCTGGGCAGCGGTCACCAACACGATCGATCCGCATGCACTGTTGCTGTTTCTGATAATCTTTATCTGGACACCGCCGCACTTCTGGGCGCTCGCGATTCATCGCCGCGAGGAGTACGCCAGGGTGGATATCCCGATGCTGCCGGTGACGCATGGCGTACCGTTCACCCGCCTGCAGATCCTGCTCTATACCATCATGCTGCTGGTCGTGAGCGTGTTGCCGTTTGCCACGCACATGAGCGGGCTGTTCTACCTGGTCGGCGCACTGCTGCTGGGTTGCGGTTTTCTCTACTACGCCGTTTTGTTAATGAGAGGAAATGACGAGAGCGTGGCCATGAAGACATTCGGTTATTCCATCTGGTACCTGATGGCTATTTTTGCAATATTGCTGGTGGATCATTATTTACCGTTATTATCTTGAGAGGCGCTGCTCTGTTCGTCATTGCGAGGAACAAAGTGACAAAGCAACCTGATTACAGGAGAGTACCTATGTCCCGGGTTAAGGCAGGTAAGAATACCAACGTGACTTCTGCAACAAGCAGGGTTTGGGATAACCACATTGCAGTTCCCGACACCCCGGCAGGATTTACCGTCAGGACAACGTTTCCTGAAAACCCGGATGGCGTGGAAGTGATGCTGGAACAGTGGGATGCAGGCAGCGAGGAGCCGCCACATTCACACCCGGGCGATGACATGACGGTGGTCATTGAGGGCAGGATGTCCATCCAGTTTTATACCATGGGGGTCAATGGCCTTGAGCCTGACGGTGACAAGGTAATCCTCAACAAGGGCGACAGCGGCTACGTCAAGGCCGGCAGAATACACGACGCCAAATATATCGAAGACTGCAAACTCGTCTACGTCCACGACAAGGGTTTTGGTTTCGAGCCGCACGGCTAGGGACAGACCACGTTTTCGTGTGAGGGCCTGCCAAATCAGACTGAAAAACGTGGTCTGTCCCCCATTTGATAATCTTTCTAAAGAAAACCGGAGGGGCTGTATGAAAACAGTAGATGCAATACGTTCACGTCGATCTGTCAAACAATTTGATGCAAACCATAGCATGAGCGAGGAAAAGGTGAATGAGCTTCTGTCACTGGCCATACTTTCTCCTACGGCGTTCAATATCCAGAATTGGCGTTTTGTTGTGATAACAGACCGGGAGTTAAGAAAGCAAATCAGGGAGGTGGCCTGGAACCAGGCGCAAGTGACAGACACTTCGTTGTTCATCGTTCTATGTGCCGACCTGAAGGCATGGGAGAAGCAGCCTGGTCGATACTGGGT
>DAOVYA010000177.1 GCA_030635865.1 Gammaproteobacteria bacterium
CTGGTCCCAGTGAAAATGCCAACACCAGTTATCGCTAACACTGCCCGGTGTATTCATACGATGCTCGCTGTCCAGTGCCAGCAGGTCCTGCATGGGGATGATTGCAAGGCCGGCCACGGACTCCAGGGCCGCGCTGATTAACGGCCAGGGCATATCCTCTTCTGTATTACCCAGGTATTCACGAATGGTTTGCCGGGTTTCACTGTCGCAGCTTTCATACCATCCAAGTGTCGTATCATTATCATGCGTGCCGGTATAGACAACCGACAGGACTTCGTGATTTTGCGGGAGGTAAGGGTTATTCGGTCCGCCTTCAAACGCGAACTGCAAAATCTTCATTCCCGGGTAATTAAACTGCAGGCGCAAAGCGTCCACTTCCGGGGTAATAATGCCAAGGTCTTCTGCTACCAGTGGCAGGTTCCCGAATGCCTGCTCAAGCGCCTTGAAAAGGTCTTCACCCGGACCATCGACCCAACGCCCGTTAATTGCCGTTTCCGAAGTGGCAGGAATCTCCCAGTACTTTTCAAAACCACGGAAATGATCCAGGCGGATAATATCGAACAGTTCCAGTTGGCTACGAAAGCGGTCCTGCCACCAGCCATAATTGTCCTGCTTGAGCACATCCCATTTGTAGAGGGGATTACCCCAGCGCTGCCCGGTCTCTGAAAAATAATCCGGTGGCACGCCGGCAACTACTTCCATCGCACCATTCTCGTCCACCGCAAATATACTGCGATTGGCCCAGACATCCGCACTGTCATGGGCAACATAAATCGGCATATCGCCGAACAACAACACGCCACGCGCATTTGCATAGTCACGCAGGGCGAGCCACTGCGAAAAAAACAGGTATTGCTCAAAGCAGGCCTGCTCAATCAAATCAGCGTACCGGGTGCTGAACTCACTCAGTGCCTGCGGCTGCCTGTTGCGCAATACTGGCGGCCATTCAAACCAGGGGGTGTGCTGCTGTACCTGCCGGATTGACTGGTACAGGCTATAGTCCTGCAACCAATAAGCGTGCTGCTGCTTGAATGCCTGATAGGCCTTTATATCAATGGCTTGCGCCACCTGTTTAAATCCTTTATGAGCTTCTGCAAGGCGTTCCTGCAGTGAGCCGGCAGTGCTTGATGATGGCACCAGCCAGCCACGTTCGACCAGTTCATTCAGGTTAATCAAGGCGGTATTGCCGGCGTGTACTGACAGACACTGATACGGTGAACGGTTAGCGTGGGTCGGTCCCAGCGGCAATGTCTGCCAGACCGTGAAACCTGCTGCCTGTAAAAAATCGATAAAACGGCGGGCATCGTCTCCATTGCCAGCTCCCGGCAGGGATGTCGGGTGCAGTAACACCCCGGCACGACGCCCTGTCAGATACTTATGCAAGTGGGCTCATTTCAGGTTGACCGTATCAACCTGTGAACTGGCCCTTGCGCATTACACCACCCTGGACCTGTACACCACTGCCGTGGGCAAAGACATGGGTCAGATACTCCGGTGGCTCCTTGCCAAGCATGTTGTACAAATTGGACAGGTGCATGCGGAAGAGTCGTTCAAAATCACTGACCGTGTCCGCAGAGTTATAGTCGCCGAACCACCAGAACCAATCGGAACCTTCACAAATGGATAGCTGGTGCTGGGCTGCCAGCATCTGTTCACTACTCAGATTATCTTCTGACACGACCTGGTCAAAAACCCGCTTGGCATCTCCCAGCATCTCCCAGCCACGGTTCTTGTCCGGGTCACCGATCCATGTTGAAAACGTACCGTACACCCAGCTACCGCTAACCAGTTTCTTCAATCGTGGCAAACTGTTTTTATTCTCAAGGTATTCAGAATAGGTGGTCATCTTCAGTCCAGGATGTTCGGACAGTCTTTTGTAGAGTGTATGCAGAAAATGATATCCGTTTTCCGGGAAATGTTCCCAGGCATTTTCACCATCAAGGACAATAGAAACCAGCGGCTGCTCCTGCCCGCGGCAACGGTCAGCAATATTATCAAGATGCTGGATCAGGTTAGCGACCGCATCATCTGCATGCCAGTCAGAGTAAGTGAATCCGATAAGATCTGACAGGCCGTCATCCCTGAAAAAACAGGCTATGTTTCCCTCCTCCAATCGAAATGCCTGGCACAGACTGGCATCACCAAGGGACTCATTGGCAGGATCAGCCATACTGTGCCGAAACACCGTTTCACCACTAGCGGCCCATGTAAACCCGTATTCATCCAGCAGTTCCAGGGTTGCCTTGCTGACTCCGCCTTCCGAGGGCCAGCAGCCGGCCGGCCGGGCTCCGAAAAACTGCTCGAACGTGGCTATGCCTTCTTCAATGTGCCAGCGGGCACGCTCTTCACCACCGGGATATGCCTGCAAGTCAGGCATGCTTATATCCGGCATTGCTTCACGCGCAGTCTCGAGATCCATCAACAGGGGAACGATCGGATGCGCATACGGCGACATGGACAGTTCTACCTGACCACGGCCTGCCAGCATCCGATAGCCATCTATCACACTGGAGAGCAACTCCCCGATCAGTTTCAGCAGCTGACGGCGATCATGGATAGTGAAACCATTGCCCTTCTCCATCAGCGCTTTCAGCAGTTCGTTATTGCGTCGAACCGTTTCCCCCATCCATGCCAGGTGGTACCAGACCAGCAGATCGATAATGAATTGGTCTCCGACATACAACATGCCGGTTGGGTGGTTCTGGAACCAGCCGGCCATTTCCGCAAGACTCTGGTAGTGGGAAAAACGTTGAATAGAACGCAGTTCATTCGCCCTCAGGCAGGCGTTTACCAGGTCCATTCTCTGCTCCTTGCCGCCGGGTAAAACCGGACATGCAAGGGCCCCCAGCAGGGGATCGCGGATTGCCTTGTTCTCGGACAGGAATCCGTTGATCTGGCCGGCATAGTCGGAAAGTTGCTCAAGCAGTATGGGGGCAAAATTTACCACCGCCCTGGCATCAGGCACGGCTTCAAGATGGGCCGCCATGTCAATGTAGTCCTTTGTGGCATGAAGATAGGACCATGGCAGCTGGTAGATACCACTGATCTGGTCACAATATTGTGGCTGGTGCATATGCCAGCAAATAACAATATTCAATGGCCTCCTATCTGACATGATGAAGTTCCTGGCCCAGCATTTCAGGTGTCACCAGTACGACCCCGCCGGGGCTGACATAAAACCGTTCTGCATCGGCTTCAGGATCTTCGCCAATGACGGTACCGGCAGGCAGTACACAGCCCTTGTCAATCACTGCCTGGCTAATCCGGCAGTCACGTCCAAAACGTACATTCGGCAAGGCAACCACATCTTCCAGTACTGTATAGGAATTTACCCTGACATTTGAGAACAGCAGGGAGTGTCGTACCGTGGCGCCGGAGATAACGCAACCACCCGAGACCATCGAATCCAGCGCCATGCCACGCCGATCTTCATCGTCGAAAATAAACTTGGCGGGCGGCAGTTGCTCCTGGTATGTCCAGATTGGCCACGTGTCATCGTACAGGTTCAACTCCGGCAGGACGCCAATCAGTTCGAGGTTGGCTGCCCAGAAGGAATCGATGGTCCCCACATCACGCCAATAGGCAGTTTGCTGGTCATGGGTGTCCCTGAACGGATAAGTCATAACCCGATATTTCTTTATAAGACGTGGAATGATGTCATGTCCGAAATCATGGCTTGAATTGCTGTCATCGGCGTCCTTGATTAACTGTTCATACAGAAAGCTCGTGTTAAAGACATAAATACCCATCGACGCCAGCGCCATCTTCGGCTGGCCGGGTATTGAATCCGGCTGCTTCGGTTTTTCATTGAACTTCACAACCTTGCCGTCCACATCAACCGACATGACCCCGAATGCACTGGCACTTTCCAGTGGCACCTCGATACAGCCGACTGTCATGTCCGCTTTCGATTCCACATGCCTGGCAATCATGGTCCCGTAGTCCATTTTGTAGACATGATCACCCGCCAGTATCAGCACATAATTCGGCTGATGGGTGCGAATGATATCGAGATTCTGGTATACCGCATCGGCTGTTCCGGCATACCAGGAATCCCGTATGCGTTGCTGGGCCGGCAACAGCTCAATAAACTCCTTGAATTCTCCCCGCAGAAAACTCCATCCCTGCTGAATGTGCTGGATCAGTGAGTGAGCCTTGTATTGAGTCAACACCCCGATCATACGAATGCCCGAATTCAGGCAGTTTGATAACGGAAAATCGATAATCCGGAATTTCCCCCCGAAGGGGACCGCGGGCTTGGCCCGCCAGAGTGTTAATTGCCGCAGGCGCGAACCCCGCCCGCCAGCAAGAATCAGCGCGAGGGTGCTGCGGGTAAGGCGGCTGACAAAACGTGTGCTATGAGTGTTTGCCATTAAATCATCATACTCGAAGTATCCATGCAGGGTGGTTATTGTATGGGCAAGACCATTGACTGTATAGTTACCCGGCGATGCAGCTTCATTGCCCGGAAAACCGACTGCAACCGGCCAGGGGATACTGAGTTATGCAGGATTCAGATAC
>DAOVYA010000317.1 GCA_030635865.1 Gammaproteobacteria bacterium
AGCGGGTTTCATTGGCACGCTTCATAACCTTGTTCAGGGCACGCATGGCACCATCCGAGTCCGTGTTGGGCAACAACACAGAAAACTCTTCACCGCCATAACGCGCGACCATGTCATGGTGCCGGAATATGGACAGGATATTTTTGGAGTAGACCCTCAACACCTCGTCACCTGCGGCATGCCCGAACTGATCATTGATGTCCTTGAAGTGATCAAGATCAATCAGTACAAATGACATGGGAAAACCGTAACGCTGAACACGCGCGACCTCATCCTCTAGGCGACGCATGAAAGCACGCCTGTTTGGCAAGCCGGTTAGCTCATCCGTTAAACTCAGCAAGCGCACCCGTGTCAGTTCATCGCTCAATTCGCGGCTGTCGGACTCGACCAGCTGCAGGTAATGATGCGTACTGTCGAGCTTGTCTGAGAGTTCCCCATGTCCCTGCATCAATTTCTCGATCTCGCGGATCAGGGTCCAGCGCTTATCCTCAATCTCATTGACATCCCCGGCCTGGCGAAGATCAGTCAGTACAGATTCCAGAACCACACCGAATCCTTCATTCTGGGAAATTGTTTCCAGCACCTGCTGGCCGAGGGTGGCCTGTAACTTCTGAATATCGTCCTTGCGTGCCTCCAGTTGGCTGCGATTCAGTTCATTGAGGTCCTGGCCGGCCGGTATTTCCTCGCTAATCTCGTCATAGGGTCCTGCTTCCTGCTGTTCACCGGGCGCCTGCCCCAACGCATCAATCTCCACGTGTTCGGCTTCAGGCTCCACACCGGCCTCATCATGGAAAACCTCGACTTCTTCATACGATGTCTTTTCGGCAGGGACCTCATCAATACCGAAAGCAGACAGCAATGGACTGATGGCCCCCTCCAGGTACGAGGTGTCTGCCTCCGCGGTGTCGCGGATCTGGTCGCCGCAATGATTGATAAACTCGCTTAAGGTATCCAGCTCGGTCGGCGTCAGTGGCGGCTGCAAACGCGCCTGCAGTAATTTAACCTGGACGAAGCGTGAGGAGCCGGGGACGAGATGGGAGAGAAAGGCATCCAGCAGGACATTTACAAAACCGGAGTAGGCAATTTCCACCCTGAGGTGATTGGACGCAATATCGCCCAGCATGCCCTCCACCTGCCGGTAAATCACACTGCCCGCGGGTGATTGACGCAGGGGTTCAATCAGTCGCAACAGCTTGCGCATGCCACTGGGATCGATTTCCTCCGGTCTGCCAATACCTGCCACTCTAGATTTACTCCTGCTCACCCTTTGCCAACGGCTGGATGCTCCCTGTTCCGCCGCTTATTGTTGGTCGTCAGCGTACCGGGCTCGGCTCTTACAATCGAATCATCCAAAAAATATATATTTTTTATATTATTCAGGTAGTTACCCATGTATCACGGTTATTGTTTTTGGTCGCCCACCCCGCAAAAAACCAATTAAAATTATATTTATCAATACGTTAAACAAGCACAAACAGCGGGGAACCACACCCGCTTAACGTCACTTATTTGACGTTGTGAAAGTGTAGCAGTAAATCTCGGCGGGTTGGTAGTGGTACTAAGGTATTAGAGCGCTTGACTACGGCCATCTATCGACCTCCCGGCCCGTAAAAAAGGCCGGCGAGGCCGGCCTTTCGACTGGGTCAGTCGCGCCGGTCAACCAAGACCGGCGAAGATGGCATCGCGAATTTCTTCCACCTTGCCAATGCCGTTGATTTTTACGTAATCAGGCGCACCCGCTTCACCGCTTGCAGCCCACTTTGAATAATAATTGATCAGGGGTTCGGTCTGGTCGTGATACACACCAAGGCGTGCACGAACGGTCTCTTCCTGGTCGTCATCACGCTGAATCAGTGGCTCACCGGTCTCATCATCCTTGCCTTCTTCCTGCGGCGGATTGAAGACCACGTGATAGGTACGGCCCGAGGCCATGTGTACACGGCGGCCGCCCATGCGCTTGATAATCTCGTCATCATCGACATCGATCTCGACGACTGCATCGATCTTGACCCCTTTATCCTTGAGTGCGTCGGCCTGTGCCTGGGTACGTGGAAAACCGTCAAACAGGTAACCGTTTGCGCAATCGTCTTCTTTCAGACGCTCATCAATCAGTCCAAGGATAATGTCATCGGAAACCAGTCCACCGGCATCCATCACCTTCTTGGCTTCAACACCCAGCGGGGTGCCGGCCTTGACCGCGGCACGCAGCATATCGCCGGTCGAAATCTGGGGAATACCGTATTTATCCTTCATGTAATTGGCCTGTGTGCCTTTACCGGCACCCGGACCACCCAACAAAATAACCCGCATAGTCGTTCTCCTCAGTCTAGTGGTACTTTGAAAGGCCGCTATTATCCGCGCACGCCAGCGGAATAGCCACATAGAGGAATATATGGGGGGATGGAGTAGTTTTATAAATCCCCCAGGCTCCTGGGGAGCCTCTGATTAATCAACGAAACTCCGTCATTGCGAGCGAAGCGCGGCAATCTCCAGGTTACTGATTCCATAGTGTGAGATTGCCGCGTCACTGCGTTCCTCGCAATGACGTATAAATCAGAGGTTCCCTAGTTCAACTGAACACGCTGGCCCCAGGGCACCTTGCCGCGGCCTTTTACCAGCCAGATCACCGGAAATTGCGGTTCCAGTG
>DAOVYA010000183.1 GCA_030635865.1 Gammaproteobacteria bacterium
CAAACTATCTGTTAATGCCAACGCCTATTACATGCGGCTAAAAGACGAGATCCACTTTAACCCGGTCACCTTTGAAAATATCAACCTGGATCCCACGAAACGCTACGGTATTGAGTTAAACAGCACCGTGGATGTAACAGACCGGTTACGCTTACAGGGTAACTACACCTACATGCGTTCAAAATTCCGGGAAGGTGCTTTCTCCGGGAACAATGTGCCGCTGGTTCCAAAGAACACGGCCAGCCTGGCAGGAACCTGGCAGCAATCCGCAAACACTGATTTTACGGTTGCTGTTAACTACGTTGATAACAAATACTTCGATAACGACCAGAGCAACAGTTTCGGCAAGAAAATCCCTTCCTACACAACGGTCGATGCCAGGGCCAGTCATATTATTGCAGGCTACCGACTGGGACTGGATATCAACAATATCTTTGAAGAAAAAGCGATCGACTACGGTGTCAGCAGTGTATCCACAGCAGGGGTATACAATGCCTATCCCTTACCGGAAAGGACTATACTGTTCACCGTATCCAGGGAATTCGGAAGCAGGCACTAATGAGTCATCACTTTAAATGGTTCCTGGCATTATCTGTGACAGCACATGCCGTAGTCCTGTTTGCATGGGTGGCACCGATCCCTGAAGCCGGCAACCCGGGACAGGTCCTGTTGCTGGATGTCATGGATAAAACAGGCCAGGTTGCATCCCTGCCTGCGATTGATGCAAAGAACAGCCGCCGCAGGTCAGGGGCAAAGGCAGAACACCCGGTTTCCACTCATAAACCTGTATACACGGCACGTAATCAAAGCAATGCGCAACCCGTAAAACCTGACACGAGCACTCCGGCCACACAAGAGCCAGGCGCCCCCGCTCCGACGGATATGCAAGCACAGAATAACGCGAACCTTGCAGCCAGCAGCCCCCTGCCCAGCCGGAAAGAATCCGACCGGCACCTGCGTGCCAGCGTGCTGGAACTGGTCACGACACGACTCGACTATCCAGTCATTGCACGCAGCAAAGGTTGGCAGGGTATCGTCATCCTGGAACTGCACATCGAAGCGGATGGTTTGATTTCAAACCTGCAGGTGAATGAAACTTCCGGCTATCTGGTCCTGGACCAGGCCGCGGTAGAATCGCTGCAAATGGCCAGCATACCCGGCGCCAGGCAATGGCTGCGTGGCCACAGTATCGACATGCTGATACCCGTTGAATATCGCCTGCTGGACAGCTGAATGGGCAACCGGCTCTCAAAAATATATACACGCACCGGCGATGACGGCACGACCGGCCTCGGTGACGGATCACGTGTTGATAAAGACGATCCGCGCGTGGAGGCCATCGGTGCGGTTGACGAGTTAAACAGTGCTATCGGGGTTCTACTGACACATGGATTACCGGATACCGTTCATTCTTCACTGACCGGTATTCAGCACAGGCTGTTTGATATTGGTGGCGAATTCTCTATCCCGGGAACAACCTGCGTCACGACCGAACAGGTTGAACAACTCGAACAAACACTGGATGAACTCAATGCAGACCTGCCAGCATTAAAGGAATTCATCCTGCCGGGTGGCACAGGAGCCGCCGCTGCATGCCACATGGCCCGCACAATATGCCGTCGCGCCGAGCGACGCACCTACAGTCTCGGCAAACAGGCAACCATCAACCCAGTCTCACTTAAATACCTGAACCGGCTGTCCGACCTGCTGTTTGTCATGGCGCGGCACTTGAACAAACAAGCTGGCGAACCTGACGTTTTCTGGAAGCACGAACGGTGAAAAGTAAGAAGTGAGAAGTAAGAAGTAAAGAGTAAAGAGTAATGAGCGGCTGTCCGGCCGAAGTAATTAATCATCTAGCTCACATCTCACCCCTCACATCTCACCCCTCACATCTCACCCCTCACTTCTTACTTCTTACTTCTTACTTCTTACTATTTCAAGAATTTCGCACAATTGTTCCATCCCGTCCAGAATACGCGGTGTATGCCGCACCAGCAGTTCCCGCTGAATGGGGTAAAGCCGGTTATGTTTAACCGCGGACAACTCCGGCCAGCGGCGCCACGACTCCAGCATACTGTTATCACCGGCATCTGCCCCGACAACAATGACGTCCGGGTTGGCAACCAGCACGGACTCGATATCAACTTGCGGCGCCAGTGCAGGGAGCGCAGCAAAAACGTTGCGCCCGCCGCAAGACTTCATCACGTCACTGACCAGGTGTTCACCGTTTATGGTCATCAGTGGTTTTCCCCAGACCTGGTAGAACACGCTGACTTCCGATTGTTGTGAATAGCGACCGCGTAAATCATCAAGCTGCTGTTCATACCTGGCGGCCTGCTCGAAAGCCACCGCCCGGGTAGCGGCCAGCCTGCCCAGCTTCCTGATGGTTTCCGGTACATCTTCCAGCCGGCGTGGTTCGGAGAAAAACACGGTCAGCCCGAGTGACTGCAAACGTTTCACCTGCCGGTCCGGATTGCCGCTTTGCCATGCAACTACCAGGTCCGGCTGCAGGGCGATAATGGTTTCCATGTCCAGGCCGCCGCCACCGCTGATTTGCGGAATGGCAAGTGCCGCTTCCGGATAATCGCTGAACTCGGATACGCCGACGATGTGATCACCCGCACCGGCGGCAAATAACAGTTCCGTGATATGCGGCGCCAGGCTGACAATACGCTGCGCAGGGCGCTGTAATGCAAGCTCCTGTCCTGCATCATCCGTCACCCGGATTTCCGACCACGCAACAGAAAACGGCCCGCCAGCCAGCAAGAGCCACAGGAAGAAAATCAACAAATACTTTTCCAAGCCGACATTGCTGCACGGAAATAACCGATGATTAAAGGAATTGTCGGAATTCTTCAACATATAAAATCCGGGAAAGTTTATTTTAATCGTCATTGCGAGAAACAAAGTGGCGCGTTCAACAGAATCCCGTCTTTGCGAGGAACGCAGTGACGCGGCAATCTCATCAAGTCCGCTGCCAGATTCAGGAGATTGCCGCGCTTCGCTCGCAATGACGGGGGGGGGTCGTAGTGACGTAGGGATGGAATTGAAATGACGACGCACCACAAACCCTATACCGGCCATAACCAGGCCGCACCCCGTACACCGCTGGAATCACCGTGCTTTGCATGCACAAGCTGCGTATCTACACGGTCCGAGAATACATAGCGCCCCCAGAGCAAGGGCACATCCTTATATATAGACTTAATATTGGAAATTCCACCGCCCAGCACGATTACATCCGGATCAATCACATTGATGATGCCCGCCAGTCCGCGCGCCATCCGGTCCGCGTAACGCTTCATGGTGTCCCGGGACTTCCTGTCACCCAGCTCGGCACATTGGGAAATTGTGACCGGCTGCATTTTTTTCCCATGCGCGTGGTAATGGTCACGTGACAGACCAGGACCGGACAACCAGGTCTCGATACAGCCAAACAGACCGCAATAACATTCAGGCCCCGGTAACTCATCACTCTGCGGCCAGGGCAAAGGATTATGCCCCCACTCGCCGGTTATGCCGTTGGGACCGCTGACCAGTCTTCCGTTTACAACAAGTCCACCACCGGTACCGGTACCGACAATCACCCCGAAGACGGTCGCGGCACCAGCCGCAGCACCATCGCTTGCCTCCGACAGCGCAAAGCAATCTGCATCATTGGCAAAACGCAAGGAACGTCCCAGCATTGATTCAAGATCACGGTGCAGGGGCCTTCCATTCAGACAAATCGAGTTGGAGTTCTTCACCAGGCCGGTTGCACGCGATTGGGAACCCGGCATCCCGATACCTATCGAACATTGCTTATCAACAGACTTCTCAAGCTTTGAAATCAGATCAACAATGGCTGCAAGAGTGCCCTGGTAGTCGTCCTGCGGGGTAGTAATACGTTCACGCACCATTTCTGCACCATCCGGGGCAAGCACGATACCTTCGATTTTTGTGCCCCCGAGGTCAATCCCGATACGCATTGCCATCAACCCACACCATGCGCAAGCAGCTTAAAGGATCGTTCCCCATCGGTACTCAGGCGAGTCATACCTGCATTTGCCACATGAATCCGGTACATGGCCGCCGGCGGTATTTCCAAAGCGTGGGCCATGATGGCCCGGATCACACCTGCATGTGCAACTATCAGCAATGTTTGCCCGGCACAACGCACAAGCAGCTCATCAAAACCATTTTGAACCCGGGATAAAAACTCATCCAGCGGCTCGGCACCAGGCGGGCGCTGGTTAACCGGGTCCTGGTAAAACCGCGCGACCGGACCTGGAAACAGCTGTTCCAGTTCCATGCGGTTTTTGCCTTCCCACACACCGAAACCTACTTCGGAAAAGCGCTGTTCACTGTGTACCGGCAGTCCGTGCCGTTCACCGAGCAGATCGGCAAAGGCCTGGCAACGCTGCAAGGGTGACGTAACGATCTGCTGCCAGTCACTGCG
>DAOVYA010000108.1 GCA_030635865.1 Gammaproteobacteria bacterium
CACCCGCGTTCATGGCCATTTCAATGGTCGGAAGTGAAGCGAGAATACGCTTGTCGCTGGTGACCTTGCCATCCTTGATTGGCACGTTCAGGTCCTGACGAATCAGAACACGTTTACCGGCAAGATCCAGATCGGTCATCTTGATTACTGACATGGACGACTCCATTAAGAAATTGTTTCAAACAAGCTGCCCTGGCAGCTGACAGCTGTTCAGCAGATAGTGTTCGACTTAACCGGCGATGTGCTCAACAAAACGCATCATGTTGCAGGTGTAGCCGTACTCGTTGTCATACCAGGAAACAACCTTGACGAAGGTCCCGTCCAGCGCAATGCCGGCGCCTGCATCGAAAATCGATGATGCGCTGAAACCACGGAAATCGGTGGAAACAACCTTGTCCGTGGTATAGGCCAGCGTACCCTTCATCGAGCCTTCAGAGGCGGCCTTCATCGCGGCACAAATATCATCGTAAGAGGCTTCCTTGTCCAGTTCGGCTGTCAGGTCGACAACAGAAACATCCGAGGCCGGGATGCGAAAGGCCATACCCGTCAGCTTGCCATTCAATTCAGGCAGAACAACACCAACTGCCTTGGCAGCACCGGTTGAGGAAGGAATGATGTTTTCCAGGATACCGCGGCCACCGCGCCAGTCTTTCGAGGAAGGACCGTCAACCGTCTTCTGGGTGGCAGTAGCTGCGTGCACCGTTGTCATCAGGCCGCGCTTCAGACCCCAGTTGTCATTCAGGACCTTGGCAACGGGTGCCAGGCAGTTGGTGGTACAGGAAGCGGCAGAAACAATTGCCTGGCCATCATAGGTATCATGGTTAACGCCATAAACGAACATCGGAGTGCCATCCTTGGAAGGCGCGCTCTGAACAACCTTCTTCGCACCTGCATCAATGTGTTTCTGACAACTTTCTTCAGTCAGGAAGAAACCGGTAGAGTCGATCAC
Source organism: Gammaproteobacteria bacterium (assembly GCA_030635865.1). GTDB lineage: Bacteria > Pseudomonadota > Gammaproteobacteria > UBA9214 > UBA9214 > UBA9214. The sequence goes on from DAOVYA010000108.1 coordinate 950, forward strand.
GATTTCAGCGCCCACGTCACTCCACTTCAGGTCGGCCGGATCACGTTCAGCCGTCAGGCGGATCTTCTTGCCATCAACGATCAGGTTATTTGCATCTGAAGAAACATCGCCACTGAAACGACCATGCACCGAGTCATATTTCAGCATGTAGGCAAGATAGTCTGCGTCCAGCAGGTCATTGATGCCAACAATCTCGATGCCGGGAAAATCCTTTGCAACAGCACGGAAAACCATACGACCGATACGGCCAAAACCATTAATACCAACTTTAATAGCCATTAATTTTTCTCCTGAATATAAAATTACAAAACTATCCCGCCCGGAAAACGGGGCGGGGAAAATGCTTTACGAGATACTGTTGACCACCTGCACAACGTTCTCAACAGTAAAGCCGAATTCCTTGAACAGCTCCCCGGCAGGGGCTGACTCACCAAAGCGGTCAATACCGACAACCTTGCCACCAAGGCCCACATACTTGTACCAACCTCCCGTAACCGCGGCCTCAACTGCAACGCGGGCAGTTACAGCAGCGGGCAGGACTGATTCCCTGTAGGCCTCATCCTGCGCATCGAATGTTGTGGTGGATGGCATGGAAACAACGCGCACCTTCTTGTCGCCGAGCTGGTCTGCTGCGCCCGTTGCCAGTGCAACTTCGGAGCCGGTTGCAATAATGATGACATCCGGTGTGCCTTCGCAATCCCTCAGTACATAACCGCCCTTCTCGATATCAGCGATCTGTGCATCGGTACGGACCTGGTGATCCAGGTTCTGGCGCGAGAAAATCAGGCTGGAAGGGCCGTCTTTTCTCTCGATGGCAAGCTTCCAGCAGACGGCACTTTCGACCGCATCACAGGGGCGCCATACAGACATGTTCGGGATCATGCGCAGGGTCGGGATCTGCTCCACCGCCTGGTGTGTCGGGCCATCTTCACCCAGGCCAATTGAATCATGCGTATAGACAAAGATACTCTGGATCTTCATCAGGGCCGCCATACGCAGGGCATTACGCGCATATTCAGAAAACATCAGGAAGGTGGCGCCAAACGGGATGAGACCACCGTGGAGTGCCAAACCGTTCATGATGGCAGACATGCCAAATTCACGTACACCGTAGTTGATGTAGTTCGCATCCGGCGTATCGGCACGCATGGGCTTATAACCGGACCATTCAGTCATGTTTGAACAGCCAAGGTCGGCAGAACCACCGAAGATTTCAGGCAGAATGGCCGTATAGCCTTCAATAGCAGCAAGCGAGGAATGGCGTGTTGCCGTGGTTTTCGCCTCCGCATTCACAGCACCGATGAACTCGGCCGATTTGGCTGCCCAGTCAGCAGGCAATTCACCGGCCATACGGCGTGCATACTCAGCAGCCAGCTCGGGATGGGCCGCCTTGTAGGCCGCAAACCTTTCATTCCACTCTGCCTCCGCCTGCGCACCACTATCCTTTGCGCTCCAGCCGGCATATATATCATCGGGCACCACGAACGCCTCATGCGACCAGCCGAGTTCCTTGCGGCTCAGTGCAACTTCCTCATCGCCAAGCGGTGCACCATGACAGCCATGGGTGCCCGCCTTGTTCGGAGAACCAAAACCGATAACGGTCTTGCAACAAATCATGCTGGGCTTGTCAGTAACCGACCGGGCCTCATCAATTGCTTTTTGCAGTGCAGCCGGGTCATGCCCGTCTACACCGGCAACCACGTGCCAGCCGTAGGCCTCAAAACGCTTCGGCGTGTCATCGGTAAACCAGCCGTCCACGTGGCCATCAATTGAAATGCCATTGTCATCCCAGAATGCCACGAGTTTGCCGAGGCCGAGTGTGCCGGCAAGCGAACAGGCTTCGTGGGAAATACCTTCCATCAGGCAACCATCGCCCAGGAACACCCAGGTATTGTGATCAACAATGTCGTGGCCATCACGGTTGAACTCAGCTGCCAGGGCGCGTTCAGCAATCGCCATGCCCACGGCGTTGGTAATACCCTGTCCCAGCGGGCCCGTTGTGGTTTCCACACCCGGAGCATAGCCGTATTCAGGGTGCCCCGGTGTTTTCGAATGCAGTTGTCGGAAGTTTTTGAGATCCTCAATGCTCATGTCATAACCGGTGAGATGCAGCAGTGAATAAATCAACATCGATCCATGTCCATTGGAAAGCACAAAACGGTCACGGTCAGACCAATCAGGATTGGCCGGGTTATGCTTCAGGTTGTCATTCCACAACACCTCGGCAATGTCAGCCATTCCCATTGGTGCACCCGGATGACCGGAATTTGCCTTTTGCACCGCATCCATACTGAGTGCACGGATTGCATTGGCTAGGTCTTTACGCTGAGCCATGTTTTTCTCCTGTTCTGATTTGAATTCTGTATTCATGTCAGCGCCATTCCACAAGCGCCAACACATGTTCCTGCGCCGCTGGCTGCAGAAACTGAAATCGGTCCCCGATTACAGCGATAAAAAAAGCCTCCAGTGCCAATTGACTTGCACTGAGGCAATTAACTATGTCGCTTGCGATGACAGTCCAGGGACTGGTCCCGGCTGGCGGTCTGACGCTCAACCCGGAGACAAGGCGCGCTATTTTCCCCTAGTTTGCCCCGTTCGGCAATAGCCCTGACAGGCCAGTCCCGCGTCAATTTCCTAACATTTTATTGCTCTATAACAAGAACTTATAAGGGCGGCTCTCAGTCTTCCAGCCACTTGATGGAACAGCCCATGCCGGGGATCTGGTCCGCCGGCCCCTGCCCGGTTTCAGCCACCTGGCGCATGGCCTCGAACAGGTCACGGCGCACATCCCCGGGGGCGGTATCCTTGCGGCTGGCATCCAGGCGCCCCCGGTATTGCAATTCCATGTCACTGTTATACCCGAAGAAATCCGGGGTACAGACCGCGCCGTAGGCCCTGGCAACCGCCTGGGTTTCGTCCAATAAATAGGGGAACGGGAACCCGTACTCCCGCGCCACGGCCTGCATGTTCTCGAAACTGTCCTCTGGATATAAGGCAGGATCATTCGACATGATGGCGACGCTGTTCATCCCAAGGCCCTGTAACTCAAGGGTATCCCGTACAATGCGTTCCCGAATCGCCTGTACATACGGGCAATGGTTGCAGATGAACATCACCAGCAGACCCGCCTGTCCGCGGCATTCCTCCAGTGTCCACTGCCGATTGTCGATACCCTGCAGATTGAAATCAACTGCGGGCGTACCGAAGTCACAAACCGGTGTTTCCAGACTGACCATAGCGTTTCCCCCATTGGGTGTGGCCGGGAAGCTACTGTAAAGGAATTGTCAGGCAGATGAAAATATCACTAATGTAAGGTAGACTTAAGAGTTCACTCTACCTGATAACTAAATAATTATGTCTACATTTCATACATTTACATCAGAATCCGTCTCCGAGGGGCATCCTGACAAGATCGCCGACCAGATCTCTGACGCCGTGCTCGACGCCATTATTGAACAGGATCCGAGGGCACGTGTTGCGGTTGAAACCATGGTCAAAACCGGCATGGTCCTTATTGCCGGTGAAGTAACAACCAGCGCCTGGGTAGACCTTGAGGAAATCGTGCGCCATACAGTCCGGGACATAGGCTATAACAGCTCGGAAATAGGCTTTGACTGGGAATCCTGCGCCGTCCTGAATGCCATCGGCAAGCAGTCACAGGATATTGCCATGGGTGTCGATGAAACCGAAAACCATGAACAGGGGGCCGGGGACCAGGGCCTGATGTTTGGCTATGCCTCACATGAAACCGATGTACTGATGCCGGCGCCCATCACCTATTCCCACCGGCTGGTGAAACGCCAGGCGGAGGTCCGCAAAAACGGGACATTGCCGTGGCTGCGGCCCGATGCAAAAAGTCAGGTCACCTTCCAGTACGAGAATGACCAACCTGTCGGAATCGATGCCGTGGTGCTCTCGACCCAGCACGATCCGGATATCACACTGGCAGCCCTGCGTGAAGCCGTCATGGACGAGATTATCAAGCCGGTCCTGCCAGCCGAGTGGCTGGACAAATGTTCGCAGGAACATATTCATATTAATCCGACCGGGAACTTTGTCATTGGCGGCCCGGTTGGTGATTGCGGTCTGACCGGACGCAAGATCATCGTCGACACCTATGGTGGCATGGCGCGTCATGGCGGTGGTGCATTTTCGGGCAAGGATCCGAGCAAGGTGGACCGGTCTGCAACCTATGCCGCGCGTTATGTCGCAAAGAATATTGTGGCTGCCGGCCTGGCCGAGCGTTGCGAATTACAGGTTTCCTATGCCATTGGTGTTGCCGAGCCGACATCCATCAGTATCAACACCTTCGGCACCGGTAAGCTGGATGAAAACCGCCTGATAGAACTGGTACGCGAACACTTTGACCTGCGTCCGCGCGGATTGATCAAAATGCTTGACCTGTTAAGGCCCATCTACAAGGCTACAGCCGCATATGGACACTTTGGGCGTGAAGACGGTGATTTCCCGTGGGAGAAAACCGATGTTACTGATGCCCTGCGTGACGCAGCCGGCCTGTAACACCACATCTATTTTATAAATAACGAGGCATCAAATGAGCACACAACCCGTTGAAAACCTGACCCCGGATTACAAGATTGCCGACATCGGCCTGGCCGAGTGGGGCCGCAAGGAAACCAGTATTGCCGAAGTTGAAATGCCGGGACTGATGGCGCTGCGCGAAGAGTACAAGGGCCAGAACCCGCTCAAGGGGGCACGCATTGCCGGTTGCCTGCACATGACCATCCAGACGGCCGTATTGATCGAGACCCTGATCGACCTGGGTGCCGAAGTCCGCTGGTCTTCCTGCAATATTTTTTCCACCCAGGACCAGGCCGCCGCCGCGATGGCTGCCGCCGGTGTGCCGGTGTTTGCCTGGAAAGGCGAGACCGAGGATGAAGCCTGGTGGTGTATTGAACAAACCATCTTTGGCCCCAATG
>DAOVYA010000244.1 GCA_030635865.1 Gammaproteobacteria bacterium
ACCAGATAAAGCCAGGCCGTAAATCGTGTCACTATGTTCATAGTCTACTCCTTTGGTAATCGAGCAAACCTGCCTCATATTCAGCCCAGCGGATCGACCTGGTTAGTATCTGACAGCTCCAGCGAACATATAAAATCATAAGGTTTTTTGAGGCGAACGATATTGACAATAATCAATAAAAAGTAAAATTCCCTCAATTTTCCTTTGTTTAAAAAGTAAAAAGGGGTCGGTGTCAACTCTCTACTGTTGGTAACATTACAGCCTGAAAACAATTATCTATCCCTTGAAAAGCCGACACCGACCTCATTACCATTCCGCTTTTCTGAAAAATGTATCTGGTCTCTTTTTCGGGGATGCGTTACGGGCAGTTGATGGCCCGGCAATGTGGCGCGTCAGTGCCATGGGCCGCAGCGCGGATTTCAGTCATGCTTTTCCGATAATGCGGATCGTCGCTCGCGTTGTCCACTGCGCAGCGTGCGGCTTGCAGGGCGGTGTCCGGGCAGCCGTTGTGCAGTAATGCAAAGGCCAGATTGTTCCAGCCCTCGGATTGATGAGGTGCAATGCGGTTTGCCTGCCTGAATGCGTGTTCTGCTGCCGCGTAATCGCTACGCGCGTAATAGGCGTTACCCAGTGTCAGCCATGGCAGCGGCTTGTCCGGCCAGCGCGTGCTTGCCGCCTGGTAGGCGGGCAGGGCATGTTCGGTGCCGGCGGTTTTTTCGAGGTCGCGGGCGGCGCGCAGATAGTGAGTCAGCCGGGCACTCGCCGGCATGTCACCGGGCGGCAGGATGACCAGCGCCCAGTAGTCGCCGCGTGACCAGGTCCGTTCGAAGGTGGCAAGCGTGGTGCGCCAGCGTCGTGTGGTGCCGGAACGCAAAATCAGTTCGTTGTCGGGCAGGCTGTAACCGATAACTACTGCGAAGTGCCATTTTGGCAGCCATGGTATGCCGAGGTTCTGGTAGACGATCACCGGATTGCCATGGGAAATTTCTGTCAGCAGGTCTGCGAGTGTGGGTTGCAACCGGTAGGCGAGCAGCCCGAAGCGGCGTGCCGTTGCGGATATTTCCTGGGGCAGGCTGCCTTTCAGCGCAGGTATGTAAATGGCATCGGCCAGTTCCTCTGGACTGACCTGGATGGCATGCGTTTGCAAGACGGTCGCCAGAGCGGCCGGGCCACACTGGTAGCGTTGTTGCGGGTTAAATGGCGTGTCATCAAGTTCGGTACTTGCAGGCAGTTGCAAGGGTGGCTGTTGCAGCAGCGCACGGGTCTGCCGGGCGGTGCTGCAGCCCAGTAATAGCGTTCCCAGCAACAGGACACCCGCCATGCGACGGGTGACCGGCGTGCAGTTCATGAATGCTCAGTTTATCGGGCGAATGAACGGAAATATGTCCGTTGCACCGATGACATCGGTGATCACAAACACGATAAAGATCACCAGCAGGATACCCAGCACACTTTCACCGCCAGCATTCAGGCTATCGATGCCCTGGTTGATGCGGGCCAGTTCGCTGTCACTCAGGCTGGCGACGCGCTCCCTGACCTGGTCCGGACTGACGCCTAGAGCAAGCAGTTGCCGTTGTGCGTCCTTGCGCTCAAGCAGCTGTTGCAGCCCGGCGATCGATTGCTGCGACTGGGCAGTCGTGATCAGTGTGTCCGTGCCTATTATGGCCGCCTGCACGCTCATGACTGGCATCATCAGCAGCAGGGCGGATAGCAACCAGGCCAGCGGGCGTTGAATTATTTGCATCGGTGATCTCCTTGCGATGTGAATGAATAAGGCTTGTTTCATTGCGCAGCTGCAGTATAGCTTGCCCGGTACCGGTAACGAAGCGCCTGGAATTTGCGGACAGACCACGCTTTTTCAACCTGTTTTGGCAGGTCTTCCGAATTTACCGGTTAAGGGGGCACAAAAGCGTGATTTATATCCCTTTTTTGTAAACGCCCCCGTCAGGCTTGTAAAGCAACGACCTGAAAATCTGCTGCTATACTTATAAAAGGAGGGTGATAAGGACAGATGGCAAGCCACGAGGGTTTGCCAAAGCCAGACGGGCGACTGCTCAATCACTCTTCGGACGTCTCGGCAAGCACGGTACTCGCAAGAGGAATTTGGTGGAGCAATACCACCCGCGAGGCCGCCTGCTACCGGGGCGTTTCTATATGCTTGTCCGCACGTGGAAGATTGGGGGCAAACCAGAATGGCACTTACTTAAGCAAAAAGCCCTGTCATTGCGAGGAACGCAGTGACGCGGCAATCCCCAAACGACAGAGTATAACGTCATGAGATTGCCGCGCTACGCTCGCATGCAAAAAATGAGTGTAGTTAGATTTTTCATAATTATTCACGATAACCGGTTAAGACAGTAATAGGTGACCACAAAGCAGGGAATTTGTCCAGAACAACGCGGGTAAAATGCGAAGATGCGGGCTGAACTCCTACCCCGCTACCCGAAAATTCAACCGACGATCAGCAGAGCCAGGTAGGGAGTGACATTAAAGACCAGGAAGAAGATTTTGAATAACCCGAGGAACGAGTAAATGATCACGTCGAAGGTTTCCCGGGGAATGGGAAACCATTTGCTTTGTATCCGATACACCAAATCAGGGGTGAATACGCAGAACACTGACCACAGAATCAGGATGCCACCATTTATAATAGTGCACCACATGAAGAACGCCGTGAGTGTCTGAATATCCATAATGTTCCTCCGTTATTCTATCAACCAACACTCAGCATTCTATCTCGATCACGCAACAGGAATAACGCAAAACACGCTGCCAACATGGGCCAGGCCGCAAAGAACAACAAGCCTGGTCCCTCAAAGGGTGCCAGGTATTGCTTGAATGAAGACAGGGTAGACACGGCATGAAATGCCAATACCGCACCATAGGTGTATTTCTTTTTATAACCCGCCAGGAACAGTAGCAATATGATTATTTCTATGGCGCCTATCGTATACATTACAACAGCCTCCAGGCCTGCTATGTAATAGAAGCTCTCATAGACCTTTGCCGCGTGTCCGGGATTAACGAATTTATCGATAGTCCACATGAACATGACCAGGAAGACAGTCAGTCGGAGTGATAGCAGTGACAATTGAAGCTTTTTATCATGATCTGTCATTGTTGCCTCTCTTTCCGCGTATGTGCATAGATTTTGTCAGGTGCGCCTTTTTATGGGGGTTCGCAGGAGCAACCCGGCCAGAAATGATAGTGCGCCCAATGCCGCCAGAAGGTGTTTGAGAGCGTGGCCCCCAATTCCAATAAATTCAAAGAGGGCCGCATCCGCCAATTCCGCGACCTTTGAAGCGCCATACGCACATAAGACCAGCCAAATCCAACCATTGCCTGAGAAAGGAGAGCGGAATAGCAGGAGTAT
>DAOVYA010000230.1 GCA_030635865.1 Gammaproteobacteria bacterium
AAACGGATTGTCCTTACCTGGCCCCGGTGCCGCATCGTGGCAAACCGAACCATCCGGCCTTTGTGCACCACGTTGCTGAATTTATTGCTGAACTGCGTGACGAGACCTGCGAGCAAATCGCCGAGGCCACTACCCGGAATTATGAAAAATTGTTCAGACAGTCTGTAACTGTGTAGAAAAGAAACACACTTTTCTATCTGTACGCGGTCAGGACGCCTCAAAAGATACAGGCAGGCTGGTTAGTCCCCTGAAGACAATATTCTTTCGCCAGTGCAGTAGATCCGATTCCAGTTGTATTGTTTTGACCCGGCGTAACAGGGTTCCCAGGACTATTTGAAGTTCCAGTCGTGCAAGATGCGCACCAAGACATCGATGTATGCCCCGACCGAAAATAACATCACGACTCTTGATTGTGCGGGTGATATCCAGTCTCTCCGGGTTTTCGAAGCGTTTCGGATCATGATTTGCCGAACCCAGTATAGCTGTCACACCATTACCCCTGCGAATTTGTTTGCCTCCGATTTCCACGTCTTCTGTCGGAAACCGGACCATGGCGATCTGGACCGGGCTGTTGTACCGGAGTAGTTCTTCAACTGCGTTGGGCAGCAAGTCAGGGCTGGATTGTAGTTTTTCCAGCTGGTCCGGATGCTGCAGCAATGCCAGCAAGCTGTTTCCAATGGCATCAATGGTTGTTTCCTGGCCTGCAAAAATTATCATGGAACAGAGGCTGACAAGCTCGTTTTCGTCAAGCTCACCATCATCCTGTGCCTGCAGCAGGGATGAAACAGGGTCATTGCCAGGTTTTTTTCTTTTCTCCCGGAAGGCCTTTTGTAAATAATGAGTAAAATCCCCGGTCTTTTCCAGTGCCTCATCATAGAGCTTCGGTGTTGCTTCCGGGGCCATGGCGTTTGCTATGGACCTGGACCAGGCCCTTAGCTCCCCGGGGTCTCTGATACGCAACCCCAGTAACCGGGCGATTACGGCTACCGGTAGTGGCACGGCAAAATCCCTGACAATATCCACCTCGCCACGATCGATGACCCGGTCCAGCAAGTCATCTGCTGTCTTCTGAATGAACGGTATGAGTTGTTCTGCGGATTGCCTGGTGAATGACCTGCTTACCTGTGACCGGATACGTGTATGGCCGGGTGCATCAAGCAGGAGCAACCATTTTTCAACCTGCTCCCAGAATGCCTTGCGTGGTGGTGTGGCGGCAGTGCAGGGTAAGTCATCTGATGTTTTGCTCCGATCGTTAATAAACAGTCGGCTTCTCAGTACCGCTTCAACGTCTTCATGTCGAAACAGGTACCAGCTTTCAGGGTATTCCGGGTAGAGTGGTATGCCAAGGTGTACCGGGTCCGAATCGCGGTATTGCCGGTAGACGGGATAGGGGTCCTTGTTCAGCCTGGCGAGGGTGGGGTTGAATTTCTCCACAAAATATTCCGTACGGGTAAACGTGTTTTTTCTGCGCGGTGAATCTATAGCGTCTTGTAAAAGATGACACCGAAATTACCCGAGGGTGTATCGCCGGGGAGAAATTCCGGGACGACTCTGAGGAATTTACAGCCAAGCGTACGCCGGTAAAACCTGAGAACCGGATCAATAATCAGGTCCCTTGTTGCAGGAAGCTTTCCTGTCCGCATGGAGTTATCAATGGTTTTTCTGAATTCGGGAGAGGGCTGAATGGTCTCAATGCCTGCCCCCTGGTTGCCATTGTAGGATGGGCATCTGCCAGCGCCCAGCATGTATACACAGTTGTCTTCCCTGAGACGGTCTATCCCCGTCCAGATCAGTTCCCGGGTCAATGTGTCCCCCCTGTAATCCGGGTGGATATTCAGGGTGTATACAAAGGCGGTGTTGTAGTCATCATGTAGCGGTCGGCTGGAGAACTCCCGGAATGTACCGGGTAATCCATCAGGATCATCGGGGCTGAAGTGCGTGTAGGAAAACGAGGTCATACCAACCAGCTTCTCGTTAACAAGCATGCCCATGGAAATGTGGCCCATTTCAAATCTTGCCCGCAGGGTTGCTTCATTGGCCCTGATTTCAGGTAGCCAGCATACGTTTTCCAGTTCCAGTATTTCAGGAATATCTTCAACGCCCATGGGTCTTACGCGTTGTGTGGGTATAACGGGTGGTTTGGCCTCTGGTTCAATGGTCTTGCAGTAATTCATGTGTTATCGCCTGTTTGTCTGGTCATGGCGGCGTGTTAGCCGTTATGCATTATTTTCTGCTGGCTGCCGCTGGCGGCATACTTGTCAAGCAGCTTCAGGATTTCCTGTTTTATCTGCTTCATATTGTCTTCCAGTGGAAGGTAATCATTGAGCAGGATGTTCATATTGGCATTGACCTCGAAAATCAGGATATTGCCGTCCCCGTCAATATTACAGTCAATGCCATAATACTCCAGTTGCAGCCGATGGGTGATTTCATCAATGACCGGTCTTAACATTGGCATTGTTTGTTTATCAAATACTTTGTAAACGGCCGTAGAATCATTCTTGAGAAGGTTGTTCTCTTCCATGAATTTTATGCTTGAGGCATGTACCATCCATTTCCTGTCAACCAGGAGGTGTCGGAACATGGGTACACCATCGATGACTACGATCCTGTATTTGTGATAGTGACCATCGTCATTGGCGTAATCGACAAACTCGGTCATGTAGAAGTCTGATCCATCGAAGGGATAGACATGGAGTTTGTCAATATCATTGCGTCCTGTGATCAGGATGCTGCTTTCACCACCGTGACTGCCAGCCAGTCGTACGATCACCGGGAAATCAAGGCCGGCTTTTTCAATTTCACTGTAAATATCTTCGGGTGATCGGGGCTGCAGCCGGACAGTTAGCGGCATTCGAAGGCCGGGAATGTCCTGCAACAGCCGGGATATATTGTCACGGGTGGTTTGCAGGATTTTCGACGGGTGATTAATAACCGGGCACTGTAATTGTTCGCAGAGCGTCTCGCAGCGTTTCAGGGCGCCATGATGCGAGTCAGGATCGCTGATTTCATTAAATACCAGTGTTGGCCGTGACTTGAGCTTGATCTGTTGCTGTTTTACCTGTTCTCCGAATAAAGTCACTTCTTCAACTGAACTGGAATTGGAATACATGGACCAGTAAATACCGCAACAACCGTCATAGGCGAAGGTCACACCACCATTCCTGCCGGGCGTCATGTTCGCAGTATTGCTGTCGTTAATTCCGCGGATAAAAAGGGTGGTCATGAATATCAGGCTGTTTCCCGTAATTTTCGTTCTTTCGTTATCTTTGGCAGAAATCAGAGGACAATTAAAGCACAATAGCCGTCCCGATTCGATACAGGAACAGGTTTTCCCCCATTAATTACGTGTCGAATAGCGGAGAATTCGGGAGTTGGCCTGCAGTTCACCTGATGTCAGTAGAATCACTGCCCCTGTTACGTTAATATTTCATCCTGCATCGTATCTCCGTTTGTTCAGTTTCTTCAAAAAAAACAGAAATGAAAGGTGAGGAACGACTGATATGACAGTATCCGCATACCGTCTTCAGGATCAGAAGCCTGAGCCGGCAGACTTTTATCGTGAGGTAATTGCCGGACTGAAGCAGAG
>DAOVYA010000064.1 GCA_030635865.1 Gammaproteobacteria bacterium
AAGTCAGACCCCTGGACAGCGTTTAAAAGCGGTGTTCGCTGGTCCACGGCCTTCGCACTGGGCTGGCTCAGAAAATCGCAGCCACTCTCGGTGCTGGATAATTCACCCTTGCGGCATATGCTGGAAAGGCATATCCGGTTTGCGCGCATCCAGCAGGCCATCGATAGCGGGGACCTGCGTGCTGTTTCCATCACAGCTTCCGGTTATACCACCGGGACCTCTGTGACGTTTTACCAGGGTGTTGAAGGTCTGGCGCCCTGGAAACGTACCCGCCGGATCGGACAGCCGACAGAACTGACCTTGAACCACCTGATGGCCTCATCTGCCATTCCGGTACTGTTTCCCGCAGTCAAGTTGCGCAACGAATATTTTGGTGACGGTTCGATGCGCCAGACAGCCCCCCTGAGTCCGGCACTGCACCTGGGGGCGAACCGACTCTTGATTATCGGTGTCAGGAACCCACGGCCGGATATACCTCCTGTGGATGGTGCCAGGATTCCATATCCAACATTCGGACAGATTACCGGTTATATTTTTGATACCCTGTTCATGGACAGCCTGGATGCAGATATTGAACGCATGCGGCGGATCAATCACACCATTACCGAAACCAGGGACAAGTATGTCGAGTACAAGGGCTCGTCACTGCGCCAGATCGAGTATCTGGTGATCTCGCCAAGCCGTGATATCCGCGAGATTGTTGAACGCTATGTTGATAATTTCCCGCGTTCCGTACATATTCTGCTCAAGGGAATTGGTGCGCTGGCACGCGAGGGACGGCCATTGATGAGCTACCTGATGTTTGACGCACCCTACTGCAAGGAGCTGATGGAACTTGGGTATGAAGACGGCCTGGCCGCCAGGGAGCAGGTATTGCAGCTCCTGGGCCGTGAGGAGCTGATTGAAACAGTGCCGGAAGAGGAGGCGGTTTAGCCAGCCTCCGGGCCGCAGGCGCAAGGTGCGCGCCAACGTTTATTATTAAAGCAGCCGGTCCTGGCGCCGCCATCGGTTAACAATATCATCCACATCCAGGTCATCCGGGCCATCGACCCATTGGGCGAAGAAATCCACGCTGGAACTGTTTGGTGGCGGGTCAGGCATGTGAAACTGCAGGCGCGTGGGTAAAGGTACAGCCAGTCCCATTGCCATGGCTTCTCCCTGTCCAAGGGATGAAAGTACATTGACGAAGTCCTGTTCTGCCTCGGGTACCAGGTCGCGTACATAGGCCTGGTCATCCGGGTTGGTCAGCCGCAGGCAAATAAAAGTACTGCACTGGGCAAGCACCGTTTCGGATAGTTCATGTGGCCGCTGGCTGACTACACCCAGCCCGACTCCGTATTTGCGGCCTTCACGTGCAATTCGTTCCATTGATTTGCGGGCCCCTTCGAACTGTGTTTTACCCTCACGCGGAATATAGGCATGTGCTTCTTCGCATACCAGCAGTAGCGGGAATTCCTTGTATGCCGGGTTCCAGTAATTGAATTCAAAGGCAAGGCGACCAACCTGTGCAGTAACAATCGGGCGCACATCAAACGGCACTGTACTTATGTCGATAATGGTTATCTGGCATTTTGGTTCGCCAAGGCCAACAAAGTCTCTCAGCAGTCCCGGTAATGTATCCGATGATGTGCGGCGTTTTGGCCGCAGCAGGAAATTGTAGCGTACATCGTTCATCCGGCTTTCAAGGCGCATGAGGAATTGATCAAACATACCGGCCAGCGGACCTTTTTCCTTGCCGAAGCTGGCTGTCGCCTTGTTGGCCTGCTCGAAATGCGCATGTAATTCTATTAATGAAAAATACACCGGTGAGTCAATTGAAATGTGTCCGATACCAAGCTTCGTGTTGGCCTTGGTTCGAAGCTCATGTACGGTGTTGCGCAGAAATGCAATCTGCGATGATGCTGTGTCATCGGAGCGGTCAATCAGCAGGTCAACCAGCTCAGAGAATGTCATCAGCCAATAGGGAATCTCCAGGTCGCGGGCGTCAAGATAGCGCGCTACACCTTTGCCGAAGGCATATTCCTGTTCTCCTTCCTTGTTCCGCCAGCTGTATTCACCATGCAGGTCAAGCAGGACGATGTGTGATTTGGGCATTACCTTGACGGCGCACTGGAGTAGATTGGCAACGCACCATGATTTGCCTGCGCCGGACTGTCCAAGTATGGAAAAGTGCCTGCCAAACAGCGCATCAGGATCAAAACAGATGTCCAGCGATGAGTTCGATGAGAGGGTGCCGACGTTGTAGCCGTGTTTGCGGAATTTTACAAATATGGCCTCTGTGTCCTCGTCATTAATAGTATGTACTTCAGCGCCGGTGACCGGGTAATGTTTAATACCGTGCTCAAAGACCCCTTGTTTATTTATCTCGCCAAGCGGCACCAGGGTGACAGACTTCATTTTTCCGGGCGCACGTTTCGAGAGCGAGTTTAATGATGGCTTTTCGTCCAACTCGGTGATTGATGTGACCAGGGCGAGTAGTTTGGTGCCATTTTGCATAATGGCAACATGTGATCCGGGCTGGCCCGTGAGGTCTGTATCCTTTCCAGTCGATATGACAGGCAGGCGTCCTTCGCCATCCTCGATCAATGTGGCGGTAAAGGTGCCTGTCTGCACCGAGGTAATCTGGCCAATCAGGGTCTTTGCATACGGTGTCATTGCTGGTCATCCTTCTGGATTGTATGTACATGACCGCCTGTTCAGGCGGTCCGGGTGTACATCTACGTTCCCCGGGTTGCAATCCCCTGCAGGCATGTTCGTGCCGGTCCCGGACCCCGGCGTTAGCTCTAGCACTGTAACGGCACCTTTTTCCTTATATTGAGCATCTTCCGCGCGTCAATCTTTTGTAGTAGAGCCTGTAGCTATGCCCTGCTGGAATTTTCTTCTCTGCCTGGCACCGGATGCGCGCCGGCCCCTGTGGTGGTGTTGCCTGCTAGTTGTATGAGGGGTTCTGATTGCTGTAACGAAACACATGCCTGAACCGGTTTCTGTAATACACGACGGCACTGTTCCCGGCCGCTTTTACATCGAATATTTTCCAGCCACTCCCGCTCTTGTAGAAGCGGAATTCCATCCTGGTCGGGTAACCATTTGGTTGCATGATCCATGCGCTTACGCTGACGTCATTCCTGTTTTGTCCTCGCGGCGTGAAATAGCGGATCGGCTGGTTGGTATAGGTGGTCAGTTTCTGTGCCAGTGTCGTCATGAAGGAAGCTTCGAGTCGCTCCTGAAGCATGGCTCGTTGTTCGGGTTCCATCCTGCGCCATGCGGGTCCGGCTGCCCAGCGTGTCATGTATTCAAAGTCAAAGTAGGGTGCTATCTCTGTTTCAAGAAAGGTCCTTGCATTTCCCCGGTGCTGCGCGCCACCACTTTTAAGGAATGCGGTCAGCTTGCTGATGCCTCTCTTCAGGATTACAGCCGGTTCGGAAAATTGTGACGCATTGCCCGGGTATCCGGCCGGGTTCGGGTGAGGTGCAGCGGTGGCTGTAAGGGATATAGCAGAAATTAAAACAACGAAAAGGGCCAGTAGATTAGCTTTCATTGGTACCTCTGTGGTTGCGACTGATTGAGGGAGACGGGTACGGCCAAGCCGGCACAGCCTGGCTGATGAGGTCGTCTTATACAATAGAAGAGCAAGTGATACCAGCGCTTGCACATATCTGTACATGTACTGATCGGGTTCCAGGAGCCTGGCGGACCCAGGGTTAATCCACGTGGTTACTGCCCCATGCGTTCAGGCCTGAAATTTATATTCATATCAGTCGATTACAGTAACCAGGATAAAAAAATACGGTTATTCAGAATGGCTACCGGTATTATATCGGGGATAGTCGCTATTTTATTGGCAGGACAGTATGAATGGAGAACTGAAGCATCCTTTCAGGCAGGCCTTCGAGGGGCGCTTTGAAAATATCTTGCGCTGGGAGCAACTGGACGGGTTGTGGGAGGTATTGCGCCAGGATGCAGAGGGCGGCTGGCATATCTATGCCATCGGAGAAGCACCGCCATCAGAATCGGTCAGTGGGGGACTACTGAAGAGATTTTTGTTCGAAATAGACCAGTTGCTGCGCAAGGAACACGGTGAGGATTATTGTGGCATTGTTTACACGGATTCCACGCAGGCACCACAGTTTGTAAAGATATTTGACCCCAACAACCTGGGGGTCTCATGTGGTTTCAGTGACAATCCGCCGTTACCCGGCTGGATACTGTCAAAGATGCCGCCGATCGATCTCAAGGCAATTGTCCCATTGCCCGGGAACCGCCGCCGCTGGTGGCAGCGGCTGCTCGGCAGCTGAATACCAGTATAAAACTTGTTGATTTACATCAATAATCGATATTTTTGTTGAAGTATATTATTAATCTTTAATATACTCGCTGCCAATAGCAGTTCGGCAGCAGCTATTTTGCAGCCCCCGATTTTTTTATCTGTCCAACGGAGTAGTAGATATGAACAAACTAACCAACGTAATCAGTGCAAGTCTTTTGTTGAGTCTTAGTGGTGCCGTACTGGCCGATGGCGGCGCACCTGGGCAGCAGGTGTATCAGAAAAGTTGCCAGGCCTGCCATGCAACCGGTGCAGCCGGTGCGCCCAAGCTGGGTGACAAGGATGCGTGGGCACCGCGTATTGCTACGGGCACTGACGCACTGGTAGCCAGCTCTATCAATGGCAAGGGCGTCATGCCGCCGAAAGGTGCCTGTGCAAGCTGTTCCGATGATGACCTGAGGGCAGCTGTTGAATACATGGTAAGCCAAAGCAAGTAGTTTTTTGTTCTGGTAAAAAAGGGCTGCCCTGGGCAGCCCTTTTTTATGCAGTTTGTAACAAGAAACTCCGGACTGTTCAGTTGTCGTGACGGGCCATGTGATGGTGCAGGAAAAGCACTGCGGTAAGCAACAGTAGCGCGCCTGCCTGGTGCATTGCTGCCAGCGGAACAGGCACATGCATCAGCAGGGTCGATATGCCCAGCGAAACCTGCAACAGTGCGGTTGCCATCAACAGGTGCAGACCGATGCGTGCCGGGCGCGCCAGCAAATAACGGAATGAGGCCAGCCAGGTGCCGACCACCCCAAGAAATACGACGGTTGCCAGTACACGGTGATCAAACTGTACCGTTGCAATATTCTCAAAGAAATTTCGCCATAGCGGTTCCTGCAGAAAGATGGTTTGTGGTATCCAGCGGCCATCCATCAGGGGGAACGTATTGTAAGCAAGTCCGGCCTTCAGGCCGGCAACCAGGCCACCGGAAAGAATGGTAATAAACACAAGGCCGCCAAGCAGTGTGGTTGCGCGTCTCAGGACGGGCGGTGTGTTTCCTGAATCATTGGGCCCATACCAGAGGCCGAGTGCAACCCGGAACATGTAGGCATAAATAATGATTGCCAGGCCCAGGTGCGCAGTCAGGCGGTATTGGCTGACATGAGGGTTGTCAATCAGACCGCTCTTTACCATGTACCAGCCAAGCAGTCCCTGTAGTCCCCCGAGAATAAACATGAGGATCAGTTTCGGGGCCAGGGAGCGGCTTATCCACCCCTTCGCAAGAAAAAACAGAAAGGGCAGCAGGAACACGGTGCCGATGGCCCGACCCAGCAAGCGGTGTCCATATTCAAACCAGTAAATACCCTTGAAACCGGCCAGGTCCATGCCAAGGTTGATTTTCAGGTATTCAGGCGACTGCTTGTATAGATTGAATGTCTCGATCCATGCCTCCCTGTCGAGTGGCGGGAGAATGCCGAAAATCGGGTCCCACTCAACCATTGACAGCCCGGATCCTGTCAGGCGCGTTACCCCGCCCAGTACCACCATGGCGAATACCATCACGCAGGACAGCAGCAGCCAGGTGGCAATCCAACGGTTATGGGATAAGTGTGTTGAGTATGTCCGGATAGTGCTCATGATATTGGTCGGGGTGAAGAGGGGGCAGTTCAGGTTCTTTACAGGAAAAGGAGGCACATTGTACAGGAAAAAGTACCCGGGCTGTGCCTTACACTGGTTCGTTCTGCGCGCTAGAATGCGGAGTGGTTTTTGTAACCGGACCGGAATGTGGGTAGACAAAGTATGACGCGGATACTCATTTTGTTGCTTATTGCAGTGTCGCTGCTGGTGGCAGTGTTTTACGTGATTCAGCCAGGGCCGGAGCCAGGGACCGGGGTTGCTGAAAACGGGCCGGTTTCAAATGCGAAAGAACCAGAGCTACCGTCAATGGATGTGTTGCCGGAAGAAGGGTTGCCGAAAAAGGCAGTGCTCGATATCAGCGTACACACTATCGATGAACTCAAGGTGCTGTTTGATCGTGCAGAAAAACTGGCCATGACTCCGAGGTCGCCAGGAGAAGAAGCAAAAGTAGTTCTCGTACTGCATGGGCCGGAAGTCGAATTCTTTTCAACCGGTAATTATGACAAGTACAGGGATATCGTCGATCAGGCTGCGCGGCTGGATGCCTTTGATGTGGTGGACGTAAAGATTTGCCAGACGATGATGGAGATCAGGGGTATTCCACGTGGTGATATTCCACCCTTTATTGAACAGGTCCCCCAGGGTCCGGCCGAGGTTGAACGACTGATACGTGAGGGTTATGTGTATTTTTAGTTCTAAAGGACCTCGGCGCGAATTACACGGCCCAGTTGGTCAAGAAAAAGATGTAACTGACCAAAGCAGCGGATCCGGCCACCAGGACTGCCGGAACCTTCCGTTAGCAGTTCTTCAAATTCAACATCGATAACGATTTCATTGCTGGTCTCCATGATGATGGTATAACGCAAGCTGTCGTTATCAATACAGCCATTACAGGAGCAGAACCGGGTAAGTTCACGACAGGATTTCAGGTAGTGTTTGATTTTTGGCATGTTGCACCAGACCGGGGTGTGACAAACTTCAGGCAATTAATAGCAATAGTGGCCCATTGTGTTATCGGCGTTGTCATGGACAGGCAGGTAAGTGCGGCGGGTTTCTTCTGGTTCGAAGTAAGTCCTGGCGGCAAGACTCCCTTTGCCCTCTACAACAAACGGTTTCGATTCAAGATCATGCAGGATTTCGCCGGCGATCGGGTCCGTGGTGGTGATAATCAATACTGCCCCTCCACAACGCTCCCTGTTGTTCTATAAACCAATACCCATGAAAGTGTAGTAGAAAATATCCGGGGTGCAAGGAAGCAACAGACCTTTTCCTGCGGCAGGCGAAAAGGGGATCGGCGGGTAGCGGGAAATGTCGGGGCGGGTTTCCCCGCCCCCGACGGGTGCCTGTGTTGATCAGGCCGTGCGGTTTTTCAGCATGCGCTCGATGATCGGCGCCAGGATGATTTCCATGGCAAAGCCCATCTTGCCGGCCGGTACGACGATGGTATTGCGCCGTGACATGAAAGAGTCGTTCAGCATGTTCAGCAGGTAGGCGAAATCGATATCAAATTTAATCGGGTCCCGGAAACGAATCACTACAAAACTTTCATCCGGGGTAGGGATGTCCCTGGCAATGAACGGGTTGGAAGTGTCCACGGTAGGGACGCGCTGGAAATTGATGTCGGTGCGTGAAAACTGCGGTGTGATGTAGTGCACATAGTCATGCATGCGTCGCAGGATAGTGTCCGTGACCACGTCGGCTGAATAACCACGCTGTTCACAGTCACGGTGGAT
>DAOVYA010000169.1 GCA_030635865.1 Gammaproteobacteria bacterium
ATACCCACGACACCGGCACCGGTCACGCGTCAGGGTGTTGTGTTGCGCATGTTTCGGGAAGTCGCATGGTTTGAAAGCCTGTTCAGGTCCAATAAGTGGATCTGGATCTTTGCCTACCTGTTTCACTTTGGCATGTTCCTTGTACTGGCACGACATTTTCGCTATTTCACCAACCCGGTCTGGTTATGGGTTGACCTGATTCAGCCATTCGGCATGTACGCCGCATTTGCCATGGTCGCCGGGCTTGCCGGTTTGTGGGCACGTCGTTTCCTGGTCGACAGGGTACGTTATATCTCTGCCCTCTCAGACCACCTGATGCTGGCCCTGTTACTTGCGATCGCGATGACCGGCATGGCCATGGATTACATCACCCATACTGACATTGTGGCGCTAAAGGCCTTCTTTCTTGGCCTGATGTATTTCAACTGGCACCCGATCCCGGAAGACCCGCTACTGCTGGTTCACTTAGGCCTGGTCGCCACCCTGATGATCATTTTCCCTATCAGCAAACTGCTGCATGTACCGGGCGTATTTTTCAGCCCAACCCGCAACCAGGTAGACAACCCACGTGAACAACGTCATCTCGCACCGTGGGCTGCCGAGCTGGAAAACAAGTGACTGACAGGAGCTAGGCGTGGCTGACTTCGACACACCGGAACTGAAGGAATTCCCGGAAATCCCCCATATCCATGAAGGGGTGATGGCGCACAGCAAGCCGTTTGTTGCCAAGGAGGAGTTCCAGGAAGCACTTGGTTTCCCTGGTGAACTGGTCGATAACTGGGAACAGGTCGCCATCGAAAAGATGGATGAATTGAGGGGCAAGTACCGCGGCTTCCAGGTGTTTCTTGATTCCTGCGTAAAATGCGGCGCCTGTACTGATAAGTGTCATTATTACCTCGGCACATCCGATCCAAAGAACATGCCAGTTGCCCGCCAGGACCTGTTACGCAAGGTCTACCGCCGCAACTTTACGTTTGCCGGTAAATACTTTCCGAAACTGGTCGGTGCCGTTGACCTGACCAAAGAGGTACTGGACGACTGGTACAGTTATTTTCACCAGTGCTCACAGTGCCGGCGTTGTTCGGTTTATTGCCCTTACGGTATCGATACCGCTGAAATTTCCATGGCCGCACGCGAAATCATGGATTCCGTAGGTGTCGGACAAAAATACTGCAACGAAATTATAGCCAAGGTCTACAAGATCGGTAACAACCTCGGCCTGCCGGAACCGGCCCTTAAAGACACGCTTGAAGGACTGGAAGAAGACATTGAAGATGAGACCGGCGTAGTGGTCCGTCTGCCGCTGGACGTGAAAGGTGCCGATATCCTGGTTGTCACACCTTCGGCTGACTTCTTTGCCGAGCCGCATGTTGACGGGCTGATAGGTTATGCCAAGGTCTTTCATGAAGCTGGCATCAGCTGGACACTCAGTTCACACGCCAGCGAGGCCGCAAACTTTGGGATGTTTATCGGCAGCTATGAAAATATGCGCGAGGTTTCACTGCGCATCCGCGAGGCCGCCCTGGACCTGGGCGTCAAGCGGATTATTATGGGCGAATGCGGGCACGCCTGGCGCGTAGCCTACAGCTTCCTGAATACGCTGGCCGGGCCATTCGATTTTCTGGATCCAAACTACCCGATTCCACAACACATACTCGAATTTACGCATGACCTGATTCAGCGTGACGCGATAACACTGGACAAGTCAGCCAATGATGACATGGTGCTCACCTTCCATGACTCCTGCAATGTTGCACGTGCATCACGCATGGGGTCAAAACCCGGCGGTCAGTTCACTATCCCCAGGGATGTGATCAAGGCCAGCTGCAACCATTATTATGATATGCCCCAGGATACGATCCACGAGGCTACCTATTGCTGCGGTGGCGGTGGCGGTTTGCTCACCGACGACCTTATGGAGCTACGCGTCAAGGGTGCCATGCCAAGAATGGAGGCACTGAAACACGTCGTCGAGGAACACGGTGTCACACACATGGCCGCGATTTGCGCAATCTGCAAGAGCCAGTTCGCAAAGGTCATGCCGTACTACGGCTTCCAGATGGACAGTATTGTCAGCGTGCACCAGTTGGTCAGCAACGCGATTGTCCTTGGCAACAAACAATAGAATTTGAATCCGATTAGGGCTGAACCAGATTAGATTACAGGAGAACAGGCATGGCAACTTCTCGAGATGACATGGAAAAAGGCGCTCTGACATACCGCCGCTTTGAAGATGGCGACTATGAATATAAACGCATAGGCGATGATATCTTCAACGAGGATACGTCGTACAAGTGCCCGACCTATGTGCACCGTACCCCACCATGCCAGGGTAGCTGCCCGTCCGGCGAAGACATTCGCGGCTGGCTGCAGATCATAAACGGCATTGAAAAGCCTGCCGATGGCATGAGCATGGAGGAATATGCCTTCCGCCGTTCAACTGACGCCAACCCCTTCCCGTCCATGATGGGACGTGTCTGCCCTGCTCCCTGTGAAGATGGTTGTAACCGTAACAATGTTGAAGACTTCGTCGGTATCAATTCCGTCGAGCAGTTCATCGGTGATTCAGCCTTTGAGCAGAAATTTACCTTTGACAATTCAGCCCCGCTGAGCGGCAAGAAGATTGCCATCATCGGTGGTGGTCCGGCCGGTATGGCTGCTGCCTACCAGCTGCGTCGTCTTGGCCATGGCAGCACCATCTTTGACGAACACGAGGAACTGGGCGGTATGATGCGCTACGGTATCCCGGGCTATCGTACCCCGCGTGATGTGTTGAACCATGAATGTCAACGTATTGTCGACATGGGCGGTATTGAGCTGCGCATGAATACGCGCGTCGGCAAGGATGTCAGCATTGCTGAACTGGAAAAGGAATTCGACGCCATTCTCTGGGCTCTTGGTTGTCAGGCTGGTCGTGCACTGCCGGTATCAAACGGCGACGCCCCGAACTGTGTTTCCGGTGTTAAATTTCTCGAGGCCTTTAACAAGGGCACTCTGAAAGTGACCGCTGACAAGGTTGTCTGTGTCGGTGGTGGTGATACCTCCATAGACGTGGTCTCGGTTGCCCGCCGTCTTGGCAAGATCAACATGCTCGACAAGAAAGACCGCCCGGAGCAGGTAATCGGTGGATATGTCGCCCACGATTCCGCCTTTGCCGCAGCCCGCGAAGGTGCCGAGGTTACCCTGACCTCCCTGTTTGAACGTGAAGAAATGACCGCAACCGAGCACGAGGTCCATGATGCCTTGTATGAAGGCGTACGCATCGACAATGGCGTAATGCCGACCGAGGTGATCCTTGATGCTGATGGTCGCGCAATAGCCCTGAAGATGGCCAAATGTGAAATGGTTGAAGGCCGTCCGAACCCTGTTGAAGGGACAGAATACGAAATAGAATGTGACCTGATTGTCTCGGCCATTGGCCAGGGTGGTGATCTCTCCGACGGACTCGAAGGTCTGGACAACGGTCGTGGACTGATCGATGCCGACGCTTTCTACCAGGTCCCTGATCGCAAAGGCCACTTCGTTGCAGGCGACATCATTCGCCCTCACCTGCTGACAACCGCTATCGGCCAGGCCTCTATCGCTTCAGAGAGCATTGACCATTACCTGAAACACGAAGACCAGAAAAAACGGCCAAAAGTGGATGTACATCATTTTGAACTGTTGAAAAAGTTATCTGAAACCAGCCTGTCGCCAGGTGAATATGATGTCGCAGAACAAGGCGACTTGCGTGGCACCTCTGATGCGGATTTTGCCGTACATAACTATGAAGACCGGTCGAGCGCCGAGATTATTGCATCGGACCGCCTGTTCCTGGGGCATTTCCCGTTCACACCGAGAAATCTGCGTAGTTCCAGCGGCCCGTCTGCTGATGAGGTACTCGGGCATTTCGAAGAACGCGGCATTGGCCTGACAACGGAAACCGCCGTCGAAGAAGCGGGGCGCTGCATGAGTTGTGGCATGTGTTTTGAGTGCGACAACTGCGTCATCTATTGCCCGCAGGATGCCATTTTCAGGGTCAAGAAGGATCATGCCACAATGGGCCGTTATGTCGATACCGATTATGACAAGTGCATTGGTTGCCATATATGCTCAGATGTCTGCCCCACCGGCTATATCGATATGGCCATGGGCAGCCACTAGACACCGACGAGCCGAACCCATGCGAATTACACCTTTCACCGTCCTTGCCCTGGGAATACTGCTTGGCACTGTTACGCCAGGCATGGCTGACGGCCTGTTGCCCGATATTCCGGAAGCCCAAAGCCGCTTCAGCGACACACAGGGCTGTGTAGAACCCACTCAAGACATGCGCGTGAACCACATGGAGTATATTCTTCACCAGCGCGACGAAACGGTACATGAAGGTATCCGTGACAAGCAACACAGCCTGACGGAGTGCATTAACTGTCATGTAAGTGATGCACCGGATGCGCCTCGTGTCAGCAGTGAGAAGCATTTCTGCAACAGCTGTCACACTTACGCAGCGGTCAGCATCGATTGTTTTCAGTGTCACGCGGACCGCCCGGTCAAAACCGGCAGTCAGTTTCATTCGCCGTCGCCAACAGCACTGTCACACCATATTGAATCGACCGGAGAATCAGAAAAACTGACACCGGAAAACCTGCAGGTACTCGTATCCGGGGTTAAGCCATGAGTAGTGAGTCGAATATCGATCTCTACCGTCGCCGTTTTCTCAGTGG
>DAOVYA010000305.1 GCA_030635865.1 Gammaproteobacteria bacterium
CAGCTTCGCCACTGCCTGGTATACCCGCCCGGTGACCTCTTCGCCGTAGCCCGCCTGCACCAGCAAATCGACCGCGGTTTGTGCCTGGATCTTATAGAGGTCCTTGCGCCACTGCAGGTAGCCGATGCGATCCATCGGGTAGGCGTCACGCGGCGATTTCCAGCGCTGGACATGCTGCGCACGAATCGCCAGCTGTATCGCATCATCCGCATCAGGCGCATAGCGCTGCAACATGTCGGACATACGGTGGGAGTACAGCAGTTCTTTCGGCCAGTCCTTGCCGTCTGCGCTCACCTGGTTCGGATCTTCACTGTTTGCGGCGTCAATAAGCGCCAGCGCCTTGTCGAGAACGGATTGTGGTTGAACCATGGGGATTACCCTGTTGTTGAAACGAGGGGATTTTACAGTAATTCCTGCAAGATTTATCCATATTGCAGGAGCGGAATTCATTCCGCTCCTACGATGATTGCAAGGATACGTGCGAGCCCTTGGCAAAGCGTCTGCGTATACGTGTTAGAATGATTAGCAGGAAAAGCAGCCCGGTCTCGACAGCGTAAATAACAAAGGTATGCCATGCATAGGTACCGGCATCAAGCAGGTCCTGTATCTCCGGGTCAAGGTCTGAACCGGGCAGATCGTGGGAAATCAGGATGCAGTACTGCACATCACAATTTACACTGCTTTCAACAGGGACCTGGAAGGGTTCGTTCCCGGAAGATGCAATGACAAGCTCGGTAAAGCGCACATCATCCATGTCAAACATAAACTCAATACGTGCCCCGGGTTTGATTTCATAATCACCCCGCCTGGCGACTGCGTATGCCATTGGAATCGGGCGGCGCAGCGGCAGCAGGGTCTTTCTGCCTGATTCCCGTTCGCCTACCGGCGTCACATAGACTGTCTGGCCGCTGGCATTCTCGACCCGGATTTTGTCAATAAAACCCATACCTGCAAACAGGTGCAGAAGCACCAGTATCCCGAGCAAAATACCGATAGTGACGATACTGACAGACAAGGGAAAACGAACAAGCCATGTCGTTACCCTGCCTTTGGATGCGTGTGTATTCATAACAACCTGAAAATAACGTCGCGGAATTGCCAGAAAACAAATGCGAAAAAGAACACCGTGCTGGCTACGCTGACCAACTGGCGGACGCCTTTCACGCGGCGCTGCCCGGCAATTGCGTCGGCCTGCGAGATGGCGGCAGGCCGTTCTTCAAAACGTGAACCGGCATTTTCTGTAACGGATGAAGCAGGCAAATCCAGTGCCTCTTGAATCTTTTCGATGATCGCATCAACACGGCTGGCGCCGGGAATACCACTGCCGACTGTAATCTTGCGGCCGTCACGGGTATGCACTTTAATCCGGTAGTAAGCCGTCGTCCGGGTGCCCTGCCTGGATTGCATGCCGATGGACTTCTCGATGCTGGTGATCTCATCAAGGGCCACATGACGCGCAAAGCGCAGTCCGAATATTTCGCGAACCGTGCTCAATCCCTGCGTGCCTGTCGTAACCCGCAATGAATTGCCCAGCATGTACAGCCCCCCGGCAAAAACCAGTGCACCGATCACGACAAACAAGCCGAGAAAGAATACCGGGGGCCCGGACTTACCGGCCACTGCATGGAACAACCATGCAAAACCGACAAATCCGGCACCTGTTAACAGCAAGGTCAGGGCCGCACCCGGGTTGCGCAGGTACGGGTAATACAGTTCAACCCCCGCACCGGTCTCCCGGACCTGCACCAGCTTGCCGAGTAACTCCGGTGAATCGACCGCAGGCTGGCGAAGCTCGATTCTTTCGCGCGCGGTTTGCCGGCCGGCATCTTTAAACACCGGGATCTCCCAGGCCCGGTTAAAATCGGTGCCCGTCATATCGGCAGTGATATGCACCATCCATTCATACCAGCTTGTATCGCCCTCGCTGCTATCGGGCAACTCGTCCGGCGGTTGAAACAGGAAACGCAACCGTGTGCCATGCATGCCGGGTTGTACCTCGGCCTGTTGTTCGTCCTGCCATTTGGCATCACGTACCGTTTCAGTGCCATCGCTGGTACGCCGTGTATAGACATGATTACAGGTGAGCGTGACCCGGAAGCGGTGCTTGTGGCTATACGCAAGCCGCAGCTCCACCACACCACCGACGTCACCACCGATCGCACCGGGAAACGGGTCCATTACCAGCGGGGTCATACCAAAACGCCGCCAGTTGAGCGTGCGCCGGATCGCCCAGCTCAGCAGGCCGAGACCCACCAGGGGAAACAGGAGACCGATCAGTGCAGCCTGGTTACCCTTGGCCAGCTCATCCGGAAGCATGAACGGGATGGGTGCGGAAATGGCATTCCAGATAATCGCAAAACCCCAGGCAACCCAGAGCGTGGCCTTTGCGTTGGAACGGATGCGGTTATCCACCCACTCCGCACGCGACTGCCATCCCGGCAGGCCGGCGGGCACCGGTTTTGGTTTGCGGTTGCTGAACCACATGACCACAGCACCGGCCCCGCCAAACACGATGACAAAAATCATCTTGAAACCCAGCAGACCCCAGCGCAGTTCACGATCAAAAACAGCTTCAGACGGATCCGCAGGATTCACCCATACCATCGCCTGGCGTCGGCCATTGAGCTTGCCATGGGTCACCTGGTGCCAGTCCCCGACATTGTCACGGCCACCATCGGCAATGCCGACACGATTGCCCGTGTAACGCTGGCCCTTGTATTCGTAACGGAAACTCGCGGTTACCTTGTAGGTAGTCCCGTCGTCA
>DAOVYA010000001.1 GCA_030635865.1 Gammaproteobacteria bacterium
GCAGGGGCAATACCTGCCCCTGTGCGTCACCCTCTTTTCTGCTCTTTCAAGCCAATCTTTGGCCTACGGGCCTATTTGTAAGAAAATAACAAGCTGCCTTGCAACCTGATTGGCCCCGTCTATGAAAATCTCCGTCGTTATTCCTGCCTGGAACCGTGCCGATCGCCTGGTGAATGCACTTGAATCGGTCTATGCGCAAAGCATTTCACCACACGAGGTTATCGTGGTTGACGATGGTTCCACCGATCACACCCACGAAGTCGTGCGTTGCCAATTCGGAGATGTCCGCTATCTTTACCAGGAAAACCGGGGGGTAAGCAGCGCACGCAATACCGGCATACGGGCAGCTGGCGGCGACTGGATCGCACTACTGGATTCCGATGATTGCTGGCTACCGCACAAACTGGAACGCCAGCAGTTTCTGTTACGTACCAACCCGCAAGCAAAAATCTGCCACAGTGATGAAATCTGGATACGCAATGGCAAACGGGTCAACCCGATGAAGAAACATGCCAAGCGTGGCGGCTACATCTTCAAACACTGCCTGCCACTGTGTGCCATCTCACCCTCTTCCGTAATCATCCGACGCGACATCTTCAATGAAATCGGCCTGTTTGATGAGTCACTGCCCGCCTGCGAAGATTATGATTTCTGGTTACGTATATGTGCTGTATACCCGGTACTGTATACAGACGAACCACTGATGATCAAACACGGCGGACATGAAGATCAACTGTCACGGCGTTACTGGGGCATGGACCGTTTCCGTATCCGGGCACTGGAAAAAATACTCGCGTCCGGTACATTGAACGCCGAGAACCATGCCGCTGCGCTGGCAATGCTGCTGGAAAAAATCAGGATAGTAGTCAAGGGCGCAGATAAAAGGGACAACACTGAACTTGCCGGGACTTATCGCAATAAACTTCATGATTACTCGCAAACACACGCATTCCAGACTGAAACTACACCATGATTAATCTTGTTGTTGCACTACCGGCCGAGGCACGCCCGCTTATCAGGCACTATGGTCTACATAACAAGCACGCGGACACCACGTTCCCGGTATACATGGGGACAGACATGGCACTGGTTGTTTCCGGTCCGGGCAAGGTGGCAGCAGCATCCGCCACGGCATGGCTACAGGGACTCACGCCTGGAAACCGGCGCGATGCGTGGCTGAATATCGGTATTGCCGGACATGCCACGCATAGCATCGGCAGCGGCCTGCTGGTCAACCGGATAAGCGACCACGCAAACAACAAAAGCTGGTACCCGCCGCAGATACACGACCTGGACATAACGTCAGGCAGCCTGCAGACTGTAGACGTCCCGGAAAATGACTATACAGTTGACAGGCTTTATGACATGGAGGCAGCCGGCTTCTATCCCGCCGCATCACGATTCTCCACCGGCGAACTGGTGCAGTGCTTCAAGGTCGTCTCGGACAACAGGCAGCAAGCAAGCACAACCATCACCGCGAAACTCTGCGAACAATTGATCGGTGGTCAGCTGAAAGCCATTGACAGCCTGGTGGATGCATTGGGAAACCTGCAGCAGGAATACAGTGGCTGGCACACCCCGCACCCGGACCTTGAACGCCTGGCGGCCCAATGGCATTTCACGGTGTCACAACAACATCAACTTGCGAGTCTGCTGCGGCGCTGGAAGACACTGGCACCCGGGCAGACTGCGTGGAGCCGGAAACTTGAGAAAAAGAGCACCGCAGCCGACGTGCTGCGCTGCCTGGAACGACAACTCAAGGAGTTTTCATAAACATGTTCAGCACTATTTACATAGAATCAGAAATCGCGGAACATCCACGGACAAGAGCCATTTGCGCCCGCTTTCCGCAGGCCAATCAGGTCTGCTGCGAACGCTATGGAGAGGTATTCAATCCAAAATCACAGGACTTCAGGCTACAGAAGCAAAAACCGGCACTGATTCTTGCAAACAAGCACGACCACAGGGTGCTGCAAACGCCCGCCGGCTACGGTATCGGCGGCGACAGGAATTATTATTTCTCACACATGCTGAACTGTCTGTACGACTGTCGCTACTGTTTCCTGCAAGGCATGTACCGCTCGGCACACTACGTGTTGTTCGTTAACTACGAGGACTTTTATTCCGACATCGACATGACCCTTGAAAATGCAAATGGAGAACCGTGCTGGTTCTTCTCCGGCTATGACTGTGACAGCCTGGCACTGGAACCCGTCACCGCTTTTGCAGAGCAATTCCTGCCATTCTTTGCATCACGCCCGCAGGCACTTATCGAGCTGCGCACCAAGAGCACCCAGGTCCGCAGCCTGTTAAACCAGGAACCACTGCCCAACGCCGTGGTAGCATTCAGTTTTACCCCGGAAGAAATTTACAAATCCCTGGAACACAAGGTACCGGATATTGAGCGGCGCATTGACTCGATGCGCCTGTTGCAGCAAGCGGGATGGTCTCTTGGTCTGCGCTTTGATCCATTAATTTACCAGCCCGGTTACCGCGAACAGTACCGTAAACTGTTTCAACAGGTATTCAGTCAGCTGGATACCACACAGCTGCACTCTGTCAGCCTCGGCACATTTCGTCTCCCACGCAGCTACTTCAGGAATATCCTGCAGCTGTATCCGGACGAACCACTGTATGCCGGAACATTCACGGAAACCGGCGGAATGATCTCCTATCCGGCAGAGCAGGAGCACGAAATAACCGGATTTTGTACCACTGAGTTACTGAACCATGTTCCAGAGTCACTGCTGTTCCACTGCCCGGCTGCCGCCTGAATGACACATACCACAATCCTGCTGACAGGCGCCAGCTCGGGCATCGGCCGTGCAACGGCATCACTCCTGCTTGAACATGGTTACCATGTCATTGGCCTGGCGCGCGACTTCAGCAAGTTTCCGTGTAAAGACAAAAACTTTACAGCCATTCCTGTCGATCTGTCTGCACTGGTTACACTGCCATCCTTCCTCGAACAGCTTATTAAGGAACATGGTCCTGTTGATGGCGTCATCTGCAATGCCGGGAAGGGCCGATTCGCTTCACTCGAGGAATTTTCCTATGCCCAGATTCGCAGCCTGCTGGAACTGAACCTCACAAGCCAGATCTACCTTGTACGCGCCCTGCTGCCTGGCATGAAACAACGCAAATCCGGCACCCTGATCTTTATGGGGTCGGAAACCGCCCTGGACGGTGCAAAGCGTGGCACAGTCTATTCGGCCTCGAAATTCGGCCTGCGTGGCCTGGCACAATCACTGCGCCTGGAGTGCGCCACCAGTGGTGTACGTGTCGGCATTATCAATCCCGGCATGGTAAAAACGGAATTTTTCGACCAGCTGGATTTCCAACCCGGCGTTGATCCCGATAATTACATCCTGCCGGAAGATGTGGCCGAGGCGGTTTTGCTGGTACTGGAAGCACGGTACGGCACGGTATTTGATGAAATAAACCTGTCACCCCAGAAGAAAGTCATCCTCTCACCCAAACCGGCCAACAAATAAAACAAGGACTTAACAGCATCAACATGCCTGTGTACTGCACGGCCCGCGGTTCATGGCCTGCACCTCGATGGAACTCTTTCAGTATCTTGTATACTAACTGGCTGCTGCAACCACAATCGCGAATGGAACAGGAACCATGGCAAGAGTAAAAGTCTTCAGTACGGCAAGCTGCCCGTTTTGCGTCAAGGCTAAACAACTGCTGGATAAATGGAACATCCCCTATGACGAGGGCATGATTGATTCCGACCAGGCGGAACGCCGTGAGTTTGCAGAACTGACCAACGGCGCGCGCACCGTCCCCCAGATCATCATTGATGGCAAATGTATCGGTGGATTCACCGAACTCACCGAACTGCACATGGATGACAAGCTCGACCACCTGGTTCAACAGTAACAAGACACTGTAAACCGACACTGAACTTGCCTTATTGGGTCAAGTATCGTCCAATACAGGCACTAACAAGCCAGAATTAAAGACCTTCGGAGGGTCGGCATGGATTATTCCAATATCATTGAGCCAAAGCGCCTGACCAACATGCAGGAAATGGAAGTCCATGTAACTGGACCGGATGACGCCAACCGCCTGTTCATCTACACCGGCATGGCAGAGGTTGAACTCTGTGGTGGCCTGCCACATCCGCGCTGGTCACTCGAGATTGTCTGCTTTCCTGTCGGCAGGTCCTACAAATGTGAAAACGGTGAGAAGATCATCAAGATTGTTTCTACCGCGTCACTGGCTGGCAGTCGTACGGACGGTGTCGCGAGTTTTGCTGGCTGGCAGATCTTCGGTGCCGCCGGTGAGTTCGATGAGGAAGACTGCAAGGTGCGCATGAACATTGCCGCAGGCGCCCGTGACACGCAGGCTTTCCTTGAACAGATTTCTTTCCAGGTGAATGTCCTGGCAAAGGTCAACGAATAAAGCCGGCTGCATCCTCCAGCCTGATGCCCCATACGAGGGGCAGGACAAAATAAACAAATCCGGAAATCAACAGTACGCCGACAAGGTTCAACCAGATGCCGGCCCGGACCATTTGTGGAATTGTCACATAACGGCTGCTGAATACGATCGCATTTGGCGGAGTTGCCACCGGCAGCATAAAGGCGAACGAGGCAGCTATCACCGCCGCCACCATCAACCCGAGGGGATGTACGTCAATTGCCACCGCCAGCGCCCCCACTACCGGCAACAGTAACGAGGCGGTTGCGGTATTCGAAGTCACCTCCGTCAGGAAAATCACCAGCAAAACAACCACCGCAATAATCAGCAGAATATCTACCCCCTGTAGCACGGACAGCTGTTTTGCCAGCCATAACGTGAGCCCGGACTCATTAAAGCCCTGTGCCAGCGCAAAACCGCCTCCGAACAAAATAATAATATCCCAGGGGATCGTGACGGCCGTCTTCCAGTCGAGCAGGAACTCGCGCCTCGAAAGGTTCACGGGAATCATGAACAGGACCAGCGCGCCGGCGATCGCAATGGTGGAATCCTTTACCATCTCCAACCCCACCGGTTTGAACAGGCCACGCAGGATCCACAACATTGCCACCGTGCAAACAACCACCGCGATATATTTCTCCTCACGTGACATGGGCCCGAGCCGGGCAATCTGCCGCTGGATCAGCTCCCGCCCACCCGGCAAATGGTCTACTTCGCTACGAAAAACGATCCGCGTCAGGTAAAACCAGGTGATCACCAGCATCACAGCAGAAAGTGGCAACCCAAAGCTCATCCATTCAACGAAACTGATGCTATATCCGTAGGTCTTCTCGACTACCCCGGCAAAAATGGCATTGGGTGGCGTACCAATCAGGGTCGCAATCCCGCCTATGGTCGCGGCATAACCGATCCCCAGCATTAGTGCCGTACCAAATTGCAGCTTGCCGGGTTCGTGTTCAATTTCATGTGCCACCTCATGTAACACGGCTATCGCAATCGTAACCATCATCATGGTGGACGCCGTGTTACTGATCCACATCGACAAAAAAGCGGTCGCAAGCATGAATCCCAGCACAATCCGGTTTGGAGTAACCCCGACAATGCGGATGGTATGCAGGGCGATCCGATGGTGCAGGTTCCATTTCTCCATGGTTACGGCGATCAAAAAGCCTCCCAGGAAAAGATAGATCAGATGGTGGCTATAGGCACGCGTGACATCACTACCACTCAAAACGCCCAGAACAGGAAACAGCAGGATCGGCAACAGGGCCGTGGCCGGAATAGGTATCGCCTCGGTAACCCACCACACCGCCATCAGGACTGCAACTGCCGCCACGCTCAATCCTTCCGGCGACATGCCCGCGGGAAGCGGCAACAACAGGATTATCAGGAACAGGACAGGACCCAGCAGCAAACCCTGCACTGAATACTGCTTATGCAAGATTCATCTCACTGCTGTTATTAGAAACGATCACGCCGTGATTATCATGCGTTGCCACAAGAATGGCAACGAGGTTGATCAGGATTTTACAAGCCGCGCCAATCTCCATCATTCCGAAAAGAAAAAACTTCTGCCACAGAGATCACTGAGATCACAGAGACTTCAAGACCAGGTTTTGTAGATTTTGAGTGCTCTGTGAACTCTGTGGCAAATATAATTTTATCCTGGCATCATTGCGTCTTTGCCTACATGGATGTAGGTAAGGGGCGTGAGCAGGAGCGGAAGCTTTGCGAGAGAAATATTGACGTTTATGGACAAACACAAGCTACCGACTGGATGCTGGATATCGGCTTCACCGTTTCCGGAATGACACAGGAGAGTTTACAGAGTGGGTCGT
Source organism: Gammaproteobacteria bacterium (assembly GCA_030635865.1). GTDB lineage: Bacteria > Pseudomonadota > Gammaproteobacteria > UBA9214 > UBA9214 > UBA9214. The sequence goes on from DAOVYA010000001.1 coordinate 6,270, forward strand.
GATGCAAACCCGTGCAGCAATTCAGGCAACGCGCATCCGGATTCTCCAGCGAGCCGGGAATTCGAGTATTCCCTGTGAGCGCCGAACTTCACGCAGATAGAGTTTTGATGCACGGAAACCTTCACGGAAAGAAAGCTTCATGTATTCCACCTTGTCAAGGTGACCACCGCTCAACCCGTGCCTGAAACCGGCACAAAACCGGTCTTTCTTCACATGGGAAGGGATCCTGACACCTGCTTCCTGCGGACTTGGGTAACGATTATCCATCACGCCGGCCTCGCTTTCATGACTATGCCTGTATAGACCCTATCGGCGGAAATCAGTGCAGGTTGAACGCCTCCGGAAACCGGGTGTTAAAAATCAATAAAATATATGAAACAATTACTTCCGAGCGCTGTCCATTAGCGGTACCGACCATTCAATTACAGGGGGTATCCATGAAAATCCCGGCTGTTCGCACGTCTTACCTGCTTCTTTTACTGGCCTGGCTGCCTGCTGCAGGCAGTGCGGAAACCGGCCCCGGCAAGGCGAACCTTGAAACCGCCACCTTTGCCGGCGGCTGTTTTTGGTGCATGGAACCACCCTTCGATAAACTGGATGGCGTCATATCAACCACTTCCGGATACACCGGCGGACACAAGAAAAACCCGACCTACAAGGAAGTCTCGCGCGGGGGTACCGGTCATACCGAGGCCGTACAGATTGTCTACGACCCGGAAAAGGTCAGCTACGCGGAGTTACTGGATGTGTTCTGGCGCAACATCGACCCGACCACGGAAGATGGCCAGTTCTGCGACTGGGGCAGTCAATATCGCAGCGAAATCTTTTATCACGATGCCGAACAGCAACAGCTGGCAAAGCACTCGAAGTCTGCGCTGGATGAACTCAAACCGTTCAAGGAACCGGTGGTTACCCTGCTTACCAGGGCATCTGTATTTTATCCGGCGGAAAACTACCACCAGGACTACTACCTGAAAAATCCGGTACGCTACAAGTTCTACCGCTATGGCTGTGGACGCGACAAGCGCCTGGATGAACTCTGGGGCAGCAGCGACTGACAGTCATTCAACGGTCTTTAAACCATCACCGAAAATACCCTGATTCCGTCGAAGGCGGGATATCCGGCAAGCCTCAGTGTTTAAAAAAGAACTCTATTGTCGGATTTTCAAAGTGCCTCTGATACCTGCGGTTATAGCGGGCAATCGACACCACCATGACCCCGACAAATATCAGGAAGACCGCGACAATAATCGACAATAACGGCGGATAGACAACAAGCAGTATACCGGCAATGATTAAAATGATTCCTGCAAGCATGGTAATCTCCAGTTTGTTGTGGCTCATCTACTTTATATATAGACAAAATCCTGACAATCAACCACTGGCGTTACCGGTGACAGGGATTGATGCCCGCCCCTGGCAGATATACTTTCTGGGATTCGATCATGAAAAAGGTCACCATCCACAAACCCGGCGGCTACAGGCAACTCGTCATTGAGGAATGTCCGGACCTGGAGCCCGGCACGGGCGAGGTGCTGATCGACGTCTCGGCCATTGGGATTAACTATGCCGACTGCGTAACGCGCATGGGCCTGTACGCCTCCGCAAAACACTATATTGGCTATCCAATCACCCCCGGCTTCGAGGTCTCCGGCGTCATCCGCTCTGCCGGTAAGAACGTCACGGATCTTCAGCCCGGTACAGCAGTGCTGGCCATTACCCGTTTCAACGGCTACGCCACCCAACTAACCGTCAAACGTGAACAGGTCAGGCCGATACCGGCACAACTCTCATTCGAGACTGCCGCTGCCTTCCCGACCGTCTCACTGACCGCATGGTACGCACTGTTCGAACTGGCACACCCGCGACCTGGCGACACCCTGCTGATACATTCGGCGGCCGGCGGGGTCGGCAGCGTGCTGGTGCAACTTGGAAAGATCGCAGGCTGCAGGGTCGTAGCCGTCGTCGGCGCATCTCACAAAGTCAGTGCCGCACGTGAACTCGGTGCAGATTTTGTCATTGATAAATCGACACAGGATCTCTGGAAAGAAGCAGAAGCAATAGCACCGCAAGGCTATGATATCGTCCTGGATGCCAACGGGGTATCGACGCTCGCGCAAAGCTACCGACACCTGGCACCCATGGGAAAACTGGTGGTCTACGGTTTTCACAGCATGCTGCCAAAAACAGGGGGCTTACCCGGCAGGCTCAGGCTGGCCAGGGACTATTTGCGTACCCCGCGCTTCAGCCCGTTTGACCTGACCACGCGTAACCGCAGCGTACTCGGTTTTAACCTGAGCTTTTTGTTCGACAAAGCCGCCATCATGGAACGTGGACTACACCAAGCAATTCAATGGCTTGAACAGGGAAAGCTACGCCCGCCAACCGTGACGACCTATCCCTTCGAATCCGTGGCAGAAGCGCACCGCGACCTGGAGTCCGGCCAGACCGTTGGCAAACTGGTACTGACCTGCGGGAAGTAATTACCGGCTGTATTGTTTATTAGTTTCCAACCAAAAGGTTCTCGCAAAGCTTCCGCTCCTGCTCACGCCCCTTACCTACATCCATGTAGGCAAAGACGCAAAGATCGCCAGGAGAAATACCAAGGAAACTTCAATTTATTCGTCATTGCGAGGAACGCAGTGACGTGGCAATCTCCTGCAGAATGACTCATCTGCCAGCTTCACGAGATTGCCGCGCTTCGCTCGCAATGACGGGAATAAATACATTAATCAGCTTCCCAAGGTTTTTACTTGGCGATCTTTGCGTCTTTGCGAGAGAAAGAATAGCGTTATAAATGAAAGCCTATAAGTATATTATCCGCACAAGGATGTCTTTTGGGTGTTCTTTTTCAGCAGCTTGGCTTCACGGTTGACTGCTGCGCTCCTCACCGCATTATCGCCCAGGTGGGCATCACCCCGTTGCCTTGCAAGATCCATTTGTTTCTGCCGCTCCCGGTAACGCGTTTTCTGTTCGAGTGTTGACTTGTCATAACAGCAGGGGCAACTCACCCCCTGCTGATACTTGTCACTGGCTTTATCAGCTGCGGTAATCGGAAGACGGCAGGCATTACACTGGTCATAGCTGCCCTTCTCCAGCCTGTTATTCACCGTGACACGTTCATCAAATACAAAGCACTCCCCTTCCCACAGGGTTTCCTCATCCGGGACTTCTTCCAGGTATTTCAGGATGCCGCCCTTGAGGTGGTATACCGCATCAAAGCCCTGCTCTTTCAGATAGGCTGTGGATTTTTCACAGCGAATGCCGCCGGTACAAAACATGGCAACCTTTTTATGTTTTTTCGGATCAAGGTTCTCTTTCACAAACCCGGGAAACTCACGAAAGGTTTCAGTGGCGGGGTTAATCGCATCCTTAAATGTCCCCACCTTTACCTCGTAATCATTGCGGGTATCCACCAGCAGAACATCCGGGTCGCTGATGAGCTGGTTCCACTCATGGGGACTGACATAGGTGCCAACCACGCGCTTCGGATCGATACCGGGCACACCCATGGTAACAATTTCTTTTTTAAGCTTTACCCGGGTACGTTTAAACGGAAGCCTGTCAGTAAAGGACTCCTTGTAATCGATATCTGACAAGCGCGGATCATTGCGCAGCCAGGCCAGCAAACTATTGACCCCCTCGCGGGACGCGGCAACGGTACCATTGATGCCCTCGCTGGCAAGCAACAGGGTGCCACGCACCTGGTTTTCATGCATCACCCGGAGCAGGGGCTCACGCAATTCCCTGTAGTTATCCAGGGCGGAGAATTTGTATAAGGCACAAACAACAATTGGGGACATCGTGAATTACCGTGTAAAAGACCGGGGCGTACATCCGGCGCAATAATAATTAACTGCCTATTATATAGGCTTTAACAGGTCATGACATGCATCGCAGGAGCCGGCCCGGCAGTCAGCCAGACTGCTAGTTTCCGGCAGCCCTTAGCGCCACAACTCTGGATACCGGCACAACCTCCTGCATGTTATTACCCCAGGCATTGCGTACGTAAGACAGGATTCTGGCAAGCCCTGCATTATCCAGGGAGTTCCGGAAGGCCGGCATACTACCGCGACCAAAAAGCACGGCTCTGATCAGGATATCGGCGGAGCCCCTGGCAATGGCACTGCCCTTCAGCGCGGGCGCACCGATGGTTGTTGAACCTGCACCCGAGAGCTGGTGACAGCCGGCACAACGTCCCCGATAAAGGATTTTTCCGCTTTCCAGGATTTCCAGTTCTTCTGCATCCCATGTTTTGTCAGCTGTATTCCACACCTGCGCAGCTTTAGCAGGATCAAACGGTTCAGCGTCTGTATTGGATGCATCACCGCAGCCATCGGCCATAAGCAGCACCGCTAAAAAAGGGGCTGCAATTTTCAGGCGGCAAGCGTGCCCGCGAACCACGCCTGTATGAATCCTTTGGATCACACGATCAACAACAAGCACCCCTGGTTTATTCGTCTGCATTATTCATCCATGTTTATTCATCCGCGAAATCCAGCCGCTCCTGTACTGCGTCAATACCCTTTTGTGCACAGGCCTCGTCTTTATCACCACCCGGCGCACCACTGACTCCCACGGCCCCGATCAGGGAACCTGCCACACGAATGGGCAAACCACCATCCATCAGCAGCACGCCATCCAGTAAATTCAGTTCATCCCTGATCCGCGCCATATTGACACGCAACTCGGCAGAACTTGAATTGGACAGAACCACTGCATTCGCCTTGCCGTGCGCAAGCTGCATCATATACTTGCTGACGAATACATCACGCATGACGACGAGTGGGTCGCCGCTGCGATCCGTCACCACGACTGAAACCTGGTAACCGTCTTTACGACAGTGATCAATGGCGCCCTGTGCGATATCCCGGGCCATGTCCAGACCCATCAACTTCGACGGCACAATATCCTGTGCAAACACAGGCGCTGCTGCTGCCAGGCATTGCAATAGAAAAAACAGGCAACCGTACTTTTTCAATAAAGCATTCATTGTCATATACCTCCTACTGTGATCCGGGGCCGGTAATCCGGTCGAGCACCTGCCGGTCTGCTTCCAGCAACCCTGCATCGTTCAACCGTAATACCAGCTCACGCCAACGCGCGTCCTGTAAAATAATTGCCCTGAATATCGGCAGTGACTCATCGACCCGACCTGCATTTACCAGTGACACGGCATGCCAGAATTTCATTTCCAAATTGTCCGGGAACAAGGCCTGCGCGTGCCCGTATTCCGCAAGTGCAGCATCCACGTCACCGCTTTCCAGTGCATGGTCACCACGGTTCATGTGCGCGTACGCGGTATTCAGCTTCAACAACCGGTGCAACTCAACCAGCGGTTGCGGACTATCCTCGATATGCAAATCAACCAGCCGGTCAACCCAGGGCTGACCCGATGAGCTGCCCTTGACCACCAGGATCGCCGCAGATTGTTTGCCTCGCAGGTCACCACCCGCCTCCTGAGCTACCTCTAATGCCGCCAGCATGCGCACGGCAAGCGAGCCCTGCGCCTGCCGAAAGGCCTTTGCCATGGCCTCCGGCACACCCTCATTCATCATCAGGTTGGCCTGCACAGCAAAATTTTCCCCGGCAAGGTGCCCTGCATGCTGAATGCACTGGATCCCTGTGTGCTGGGCAATATTGCCGCTGGCATCGATCATACCGACTTGCCGCACCTCGGGGTTCGGGTCTTCCCTGATCAATTGCTTCAATACATCCTGCGCACTTTTGCCATCCTGCATCAACGCAAGGCCTTCTACACCGTAACGCACATCGACAAATGACTGGGTAGCGACCGCGCCCACACCGGCCCTGGCCCAGGGGACCAATGCACCCACCGAAAACCAGTGCGACTGTACCGCCACGCCCAGTTGCCCGGTTTCCGGGTCACGCGCCACGATGGAATAGGTATGTACCGGGCGCTGTATGCCAATCGCGGTATTCGTGTCCGCCAACGTACACGGCAAGGTCAAAAGACACACAAGGCAAACTGCGAAAATTCTCGGCATATCTTGTTCTCCCGCTTTAATCTGTGCAAACTTGAAACAATATGCCCACGAACCTGTCAAAGGCGATGGTATGCGATTCAGAATACAATATCTAATTACAATCCGTTGCCTGGCCAGTGTCTTTCTCGCCGTCCTGGCTTGTACCAGTGCATCTGCAAAAGAAAAGTCCTATCCCGGCCCGTTTGTCGAAAATGACCAGTTGCTTGTTATCCTGATACCACACACACCGGAACAAATGGCGGCCTTCTACGAGGCGCGCGGATTTCCCCGTGATGCAATTATACGAATCAGGAAAACCTGCTTTGTAACTGTCCACATTGAAAACAAGAGTCGCTCGACCATCTGGCTGGAACAGAAAAACTGGCGTACCACCAGTAATAACAAACCGCTGCCGCGCTTGGGCAGTGATTACTGGAACGGGCAATGGAATGAGATAAACCTGCGCCTGGCGAGCCGTTCTACCTTTGGGTGGACCCAGCTCCCGGCGGTACGCGACCTGCAACCTGATGAATCGGTCGGTGGCAACATCGCTTTCCCCGGCACAACCGAGTCGTTCGACCTTGAAGCAAACTTTTATGTTGGACAAGACAAGCGTGGCGGCATGCTGGTGATCCGTTTTGAAAACGTTCAATGCCCGAAGGATGAGCCCGGCTCATGAAGGCAAAAATCACAACTGTTTATTTGTACCTGTTACTGACCTGCCTTGCAGTCAACAGCCCCGCTGCCACACTCCCGCCCGGGATCATGCGCATTGATGGCGTACCGGCACCCGCGTTAAAACTGGCCAACCTCGATGGCGAGGCCTACGACCTTGCCAATAGCCGCGGGCACTGGGTATTTGTGCATTTCTGGGCCAGCTGGTGCGGCCCCTGCCGCCGGGAAATGCCCAGCATCCAACGAATGACGGACATTCTTGCAGACAGCGGCATTGAATTTCTCCTGGTTAATACCTCGGAAACCGAGGACGAAGTGTTCACCTTTCTTGGTATCGTGGCACCGGATTTGATGCCGCTGATGGACCTGGATGGACAGGTTACCGAGGCATGGCAGCCACGCGGCCTGCCGGCAACCTTCTTCGTCGATCCGAATGGACGCATCCAGTACCAGGCACTGGGTGGCCGTGAATGGGAGCAACCGGCCTACCTGGAATTTCTGCGCGGCCTGTTATCCAGATAACCACTGCAGGACACAACGTACAGAACAATGAACACTTCCATCTGGTTGCCGGTTACAGTTCAAATGCCTGGTGCAATTCCGGCATCTCGACCCGGGTATTATCCAGCAGGCTGGAAAAAGCGGTCATGCTGTCCATTTCACCATGCACCAGGAAGGTGATTTCGGGGCGACCGGTATGCCGGTGCCACTCCAGCAGTTCGGTCTGGCCGGCGTGTGCCGAGAAGCCACCGATGGTGTGGATCTGCGCACGCACCGGGTAGTCTTCCCCGAAAATACTGACGGTTTTCGCCCCGTCCACGATACTGCGCGCCAGTGTTCCGCGTGCGGCGTAACCAACAAAGACGATGCTGCTGTGTTCCCGGCCCAGGTGGCGCTTGAGGTGGTGTCGTACACGTCCACCGGTACACATGCCTGAACCTGCCATGATGACGGCACCGCTGCTAACCTGGTTGATGGCCATGGAGTCGGCCGTCTCCCGCGTGAAGTGCAGACCGGGGAACTGAAAGGGGTCACGACCGGAAGAGAACAACCCGGCCATCTGCTCATCGTAGCATTCCGGGTGGCGCCTGAAGATTTGTGTGGCCGAGATAGCCATAGGGGAGTCCAGGAATACCTGTAGAAACCCGGGCAATATCCCCTGGTCCTTGCCTTCATGCAGGTAATACAGCACCTCCTGTGCACGTTCCAGCGCAAAGGTCGGAATGATGACATTACCGCCCCGCTCCACTGTTTCGTTAATAGCGTTATACAGTTCCTCGACGGATGGCTCGAGTTGTTTGTGCTGCCGGTCACCATAGGTGGTTTCCATGACAACGAAATCGGCCCCTGGCGGTACATCCGGGTCGCGCAGGATCGGGCGGCCACCCAGTCCCAGGTCACCGGAGAACAGTATCCTGCGCTGTCTGGAGCCTTCCGTCAGTTGCAGCACGAGACATGCCGATCCCAGGATATGTCCGGCATCGATAAAGGTAACCTGTATGTCGGGCGACAAATGCAGGGCCTGGTTATAACGCGCAGTGCGGCCGAAATATTCAAGTGCGTTCAGGGCATCGAGGATTGTATACAGCGGCACGATGACATCCGACGACTTGCCGCGGCGCCGTGCCCGACGGTTCAGGTAACGTGCCTCTTCTTCCTGCAGGCCGGCGGAATCCAGCATGATCAGGCGTGCAAGCTCCCGGCTGGCAGACGTGGTGATAATTTCCCCTTTAAACCCCCGGCTCACCAGCAGGGGGATACGTCCGCAGTGGTCAAGGTGGGCATGGGTCAGGAGCAGGTAGTCAATAGCCGCAGCGTCGAATCCGAATTCATCGGCATTGTCCTCTTCGAGTTCGCGGCCGCCCTGGTAGAACCCGCAGTCAACAAGGATGCGTTTGCCGGCACATTCGAGCAAGTGGCAGGAACCGGTTACTCCCCGGGCCGCACCATGAAATGAAATCTTCATGTATTTTTCATCCCCTGAAACATCCGCATTCCGGTGAAAGAAACCACTACACAAGGCACTCCATAACTATAGTTTATAAGAGCTACGCCCGCGCTGTTATTGATTTGTGTCAATGCAGACGCAGACTCAAAGCGTGAGACTGCTAAACTAATGAATAACCATTTTGGAACCCACGAAAGGATGACAGGATCATGAATACAACAGCCGAACTTGAGGCAACGATTAGTGATATGGTACAGACCGGCAAGGGCATCCTGGCAGCTGATGAAAGTGCGCCAACGATTGCCAAACGCTTTGCCGCCATCGATGTCGAATCAACCGGGGAACGCCGGCGCAGCTACCGCAGCCTGCTGTTCACCACGCCGGGTCTCAATGAATTCATCAGCGCCGTTATCCTGTTCGAGGAGACGCTGACACAACAGTCAGGTGACGGCACACTATTACCGGAAGTACTCGCAAGACAGGGTATCGTGCCGGGCATCAAGGTGGACAAGGGTTTGAAACCACTCGCCAACGCACCGGGTGACAAAATCACACAGGGACTGGATGGCCTCGCAGAGCGCCTGCAGACCTACAAGGAACAGGGGGCGCGCTTTGCCAAGTGGCGCGAGGTATACCCGATCAGCGAGCACAACCCGACTGCACTCGGTCTTGAAGCCAACGCGGAGATGCTGGCGCGCTATGCCGCCATCTGCCAGACAGAAGGATTTGTACCCATCGTGGAACCCGAGGTGCTGATCGACGGCAACCACACCATCAAACGCAGCGCGGAAGTCATCGAGGCGGTGCTGCACGCCGTGTTCCATGCCCTGCTCCGACACAAGGTGGTTCTCGAATGCATCGTGCTCAAGCCCAGCATGGTGACCCCCGGCAAGGACCTTCCACCCAGGGCCAGTCCTGAACAGGTAGCAGAAGCAACACTAAAGGTGTTCAGGCGCGCGGTACCGGCAGCCGTACCAAGCATCAACTTCCTCTCCGGCGGCCAGACCCCGGAAGAGGCAACGGCCAACCTCAATGCCATGAATGCAATGTTTCCGGATGCTCCATGGGAACTGTCATTCTCCTATGGACGCGCACTGCAGGAACCGGCGCTGAAGGCCTGGCAGGGAAAGACTGAAAATGCAGCCGCGACACAACAGGCCCTGTTCCAGCGCGCCTCTCTTAACGGTGCCGCACGAACCGGTGAATACACACCCGCCATGGAAACGGAAACGTTTATCTAGCCCGTATTTCTCACGGGTGGCGAGGTGATCGCGCAGAGATTTGGATTGATGAAATACTTCCCGGTATTTCACCCCTTCGGGGTCGCTACGCGGTCCAAATCCGTTCCAGACGGATTTGTCACAGGGAATTTTCTGAGGGAGTGGAATACAGACCGTATTCCCGACTGAAGAAAATTTTCTGTGGATTCAAAGATCAAGTGAGGACTCGTCAATCCCGTGAGAAATGCGGGCTAACCCCGCTGCCGTCCGTCCTACTGCTGGCTGACACTCTCCTTGTCCACCAGGGGAACAAAGGCCACACCGAGCACGCTTTCCGTCACCGTTTTGCCCTGCTCGTCTTTTCTGACCAGCATCAGTTCCTGGTAACTGTAGGGCAGTCCCACGGGAATGGCCATCCTGCCGCCCGGCTTGAGTTGCTCGACAAGCGCTTCAGGGATATGCGTGGCAGCGGCGGTAACAATAATGCCGTCATACGGCGCGTGCTCGAGCCAGCCATGATAGCCGTTGCCAATACGCATTTCGATGTTTTGGTAGCCCAGTCTTTTGAAAAGGTCTGCTGCGGCGATACTCAGTTCTGCAACAATTTCAACCGAATACACTTTGCTGCATAATTGCGACAGTATGGCTGTCTGGTAACCGGAACCGGTCCCGATTTCAAGGATACGGTGCTCCGGTTCGGGCGCCACCATATCGATCATCAAGGCCACAATATAGGGCTGGGAAATGGTCTGGCCGTGGCCGATGGGCAGCGGGCCGTTTTCAAAGGCCGCGGACTTCATATTCGGCGGCACAAATTCATCACGCGGTACTTTGCGCATGGCCTCCATGACCCGTGCGTCGAGTGCGTCCTTGCCGATCAGGCTGCGGGTATATTGTACCTCGCGTTCGATATCATCGAGCATGTCCTGCAGATTCTTTTTCACCTCAGGTGCCTTCCTGCCAGGAGGAAAGATAGCGCACCTGCTCATCAGTCAGGGTGTCTATCTGAATATTCATCGCCGCCAGTTTCAGATGGGCCACCTCCTGGTCGATTTCGACCGGCACAGCGTGGACGCTGTTATCCAGCTGCTGCGTCTGTGTTGCCAGATGCACCGCACATAAAACCTGGTTGGCGAAACTCATATCCATGACGGCGGAGGGATGTCCTTCAGCAGCGGCAAGGTTGACCAGCCGCCCTTCCGCCAGCAGGCATATCCGCCGCCCGTCGGCAAGCCGGTATTCATCGACGGATTCACGCGGCCGCTGTTTGCCGGTCGCCATCGCCTCCAGCGCGGGAATATTGATCTCTACATTGAAGTGACCCGCATTCGCCAGCACACAGCCATCTTTCATGACCTCCAGGTGGGCCTTGTCAACAACGTGTTTGTCCCCGCTGGCTGTGACGATGAAGTCGGACAGTGCGGCCGCATCCAGCAGTGGCATGACACGAAAACCGTCCATGGTGGCCTCCAGCGCCCGCAGGGGATCGACTTCGGTCACAACGACGTTGGCACCATGCCCTTTGACGCGCATGGCGATGCCGCGACCACACCAGCCATAGCCGACCACGGTAAAGGTCTTGCCGGCGATAAGAATATTGGTAGCGCGAATCACGCCGTCCAATGCGCTCTGACCGGTTCCGTAGCGATTATCGAAAAGATGTTTGGTCATGGCGTCATTAACCGCAATAACCGGGAACCGCAGTGCGCCCTCCCCGGCCATGGCGCGCAGCCGGATCACGCCCGTGGTGGTTTCTTCGGTTCCTCCCAGCATGTTGGCAATCAGGCCGGGACGCGACTGGTGTATCCGGCTGACAAGGTCGGCGCCGTCGTCCATGGTGATAACCGGCCGGTGGTCGAGTGCTGCGTCGATATGTTGGTAGTAACGTTCGTTTGATTCGCCGCGAACCGCGAATACAGGGACGCCATAACGTTCGACCAATGCGGCGGCCACGTCATCCTGGGTGCTGAGGGGATTGCTGGCGCAAAGGACGACTTCCGCGCCCGCTGCTTTAAGGGTACGGGCCAGGTTGGCGGTTTCCGTGGTGATGTGCAGGCAGCCACTCAGGTGAATGCCCCGCAAGGGTTGCTGCTGGCTGAAGCGCGCCTTGAGTTCACGCAACACGGGCATTTCCTGCCACGCCCACTCTATGCGTTTACAGCCTGCCTCTGACAGTGCCGGATTTTTAATATCGAATTCGCCAGGGTTTGTCATCTGCTGCTCCAGCCTGCATTGATTACTAAATGAGTACAGAAGTTACCCGTTAGTAAATGCCCGTTCAGGCTGCAAAGTCACGCAACCTGACCGGCTGCCGTTTTGCGCCCCAGTTGCCATGGGTCGCCTCAAAGACGCCGGCACAGGGTGTCCCGCAGGATGCACATTTTCCATCGGCGGTCAGTTTCCAGTCTGTCATCACGTACCAGTCGCGACCGATCAGCTTTTCACCGCATTGATGGCAGTAGGTGCTGTCACCGGCCTCGTTATGCACGTTCCCCGTGAAGGCATAACGCACACCGTTTTTCATGGCGATCTCACGGGCACGTATCAGGGTATCTTTGGGTGTAGCTGGAACATCCATCATCTTCCAGTCGGGGTGAAAGGCGGAAAAATGCATGGGCACATCCGGCCCCAGTTTTTCCACCACCCACTGGCTCATTGCGTCGATTTCCTTTTCCGAATCGTTCTTGCCCGGTATCAGCAGGGTTGTCAGTTCGAGCCAGACATCGGTTTCGTGTTTGATGTATTCCAGGGTTTCCAGCACCGGGGCCAGGTGCGAACCGGTGATCTTGTGATAGAAGTCTTCGGTAAATGCCTTCAGATCCACATTGGCGGCATCCATGTACTGGTAGAACTCCTTGCGGGGTTCGGGGCAGACATAACCCGCTGTGACAGCCACCGACTTGATCCCCTTCTCATGACAGGCCCTGGCGACATCGATGGCATACTCGTGGAAAATCACCGGGTCGTTATAGGTATAGGCCACACTCCGGCAGTCCAGTTTCTGCGCCGCACTGGCGATAAGTTCCGGTGAGGCTTCGTCAGTCAGGGTATGGACTTCCCGTGACTTGCTGATATCCCAGTTCTGACAGAACTTGCAGGCCAGGTTACAACCCGCGGTACCGAATGACAGCACCGACGTGCCTGGCAGAAAGTGATTCAGCGGTTTCTTTTCAATCGGGTCTATGCAATAACCGCTTGAACGGCCGTAGGTGGTCAGCACAATCTGATCGTCGGTATTCTGACGAACAAAGCACAGGCCGCGCTGGTCGGCGTGCAGTTTGCAGAAGCGCGGACACAGGTCACACTGCACCCGCCCGTCCTCCAGTTTGTGCCAGTACTTTGTATCGACTGTATAACGATCACGTTCTGTCATTTAAATAGTTCCTCTTATACTGCATTTATAGTTAACCTATTGTGCAGGGCCTGTCATTGACACACATCAACAGGAAAGCCGCTTGTTTAAAGTATAGTACTCACAAACGACTTAACCAGATGGCCGCACCAGGAGAATCGACACGTGCTATGCCGATAATCACGCGGTCAGGTCAACCGGCTCGGTAAAACAAGCCCATGAAGCACTTGGCGCGATTTTATTTTCTACTCCTCATGCTGCCCGGCGGCCAGGCGCTGGCCGACACAGCCGATGAATACCAGCAGCAACGCGCGCAGCTGATTCGCTTGATTGAACAGGATGTCCGTGAAACCAGTGCCTACCTGGACAAGGACAGGCTGGATCCGCGCGTCATGCAAACCATGGCCAGGGTCCCGCGTCACGAGTTTGTCCCCGAGTCTGAAAGGCGCCACGCCTATGAAAACCGGCCATTGCCGATCGGTTACGGGCAAACCATTTCACAGCCCTATATCGTCGCCATCATGACCGACCTGCTGAAGCTCGAGCCGGGTGACCGGGTCCTGGAAATCGGCACCGGTTCCGGTTATCAGGCGGCGGTTCTCGCCGAACTGGTACAGCAGGTCTACAGCATTGAAATCATCGGCGACCTCGCCCGGCGTGCGCGCACTGTGCTCGACCGGCTGGGGTATGAACAGGTCAAGACCCGGGTCGGGGACGGTTACTATGGTTGGGAGGAACAGGCACCTTTTGATGCCATTGTTGTTACTGCGGCCGCCGATCATGTGCCTCCGCCGCTGATCAAACAACTCAAACCGGGAGGCCGTATGATGATCCCGGTTGGCAGTCGCTTTATGACCCAGCAACTGGTACTGATAACAAAAGGCGAAGACGCCATCACGACCCAGCTGCTGCTGCCGGTGCGCTTCGTCCCCCTGACCGGTGAACACTAGTGTGATAGCCGACCGGCCACCGGTCATGACCATTGCACTGCTTTCAGCCGCGGCACTCGGTTACGAGATCCTGCTGATCAGGCTGTTTTCCATTATTCAGTGGCACCACTTCGCCTATATGATCATCAGCCTGGCGCTGCTTGGTTATGGCGCGAGTGGTACCTTTCTGAGCTTTACGCAACAGCGTCTTCTGCAGCGCTATCCATTGACAATGGTGCTAAATCTGGCCCTGTTCGCTCTAAGCATCCTGCCCTGTTTTCTGCTGGCGCAACACATCCAGTTTAATCCCGAAGAAATGCTCTGGAACTGGCGGGAGGCACTGCGGCTGGTGATGATCTATTTACTCCTGGCCCTGCCTTTCTTTTTCGCCGCCAACAGCATCGCAATCACGCTGTCCCGCTACCGTTCGGTTATCACCCGCATTTATGCCGCAGATCTGCTGGGCGCCGGCATCGGCAGCCTGGCCGTGCTGCTGCTTCTCTATGCCGTGCCACCGCTCATGGGCCTGTCCATATTGTCGACCGTCGCGGTAGCCTGCCTGGTGGTCGCAGCCGTGGAACTGCGCCTGCCGGGGCGCAACCGGATCACCGCGGCAGCAATACTGCTGATGGCTTTAAGCATATGGCTTGGAAGCGCCTTGCAGCTGGAGCTGTCGCCTTACAAGGCACTCAGCCAGGAACTGCGTGTCGATGGCGCCCGCATCGTCAACCAGCGTTACAGCCCCCTCGGCCTGCTGCACGTGGTCGAGAACCCTGTTATTCCACGGCGCTATGCGCCCGGCATGAGTCTCAATGCAGCCGCCGGGCCGCCACGACAACTCAGTCTGTACAGTGACGGTAACAGCCTGGGCGCCATTACCCGTGATAGCGGCGAACCACAGTCTTTGCAGTTTCTTGATCAGCTAACGTCGGCCCTGCCCTATCACCTGCAGCATCCGGACTCCGTGCTTGTTCCTGGTGCCGGCGGTGGCATGAGCGTTCTGCAGGCCAGGTATCAGCAGGTGCGCGAAGTGGATGCCGTGGAACTCAATCCGCAGATCGCCGAACTGCTGTCTGACGATTATGCAGCCTTCACTAACAACCTTTATCGCCGCCCGGGTGTGCATGTCCATATCGATGAGGCGCGCGGCTTTATCAGCAATCGCAATACCCGCTATGCACTCATCCAGTTGTCCCTGCAAGGCGCTGGCGATGCTGCGTCGAGCGGCCTTTATGCGCTGAGTGAGGACTATCTCTACACGACAGAGGCTTTCAAAGCGTATCTCAGACTCCTGCAGTCAGGGGGATATATCGCTATCACTCAGTTGATAAAGCTGCCGCCGCGCGACACACTGAAACTGTTGGCAACCGCCATAGATGCCCTGCAGGCCAGCGGCACTGAACAGCCCGGCAGGCAGTTGATGTTAATCCGTGGCTGGCAGACCAGCACACTGTTGATCAAAAATGGCATCTTTACCACAGATGAGATCCATGCCATGCAGCTGTTTTGCCGTTCACGCGCATTCGATGTCGCGTGGTATCCCGGTATGAGTGCTGCGGAGGCCAATCGTTACAACCTGCTCAGGGAGCCCTATTTCTACCAGGCTGCACAGGCTCTGCTCGGCCCGGACAGGCAGTTATTCCTCGACAGTTACAAATTCAATCTGAACCCGGCAACTGACGACCAGCCTTTTTTTCACAATTTCTTCAAGTGGTCCACACTCATGGAAATTCTCAGGCTGCGTGGCCAGGGCGGCCTGCCGTTACTTGAGACCGGTTACCCGGTCATTATCGCCACCCTGGCACAGGCAGTCTTGCTGAGTCTGGCACTGGTGCTGTTGCCGCTGCTACTGATCAAAAAACAGGATGCATCGGAAACACCACACGCTCTCCTGCGGCTGCGTATCGTTGCCTATTTTGCTGCAATCGGTGTGGCTTTTCTGTTTCTGGAAATCGCTTTTATCCAGAAGTTCATGCGCTTTCTTCACCAACCGGTCTTCACCGCTGCGGTTGTTCTGGCGTCGTTCCTTATCTTTGCCGGTCTGGGCAGCTCCTGGTCCCGGCGTTACAGCCTGCGCGGCATGCAGCGAAGCGGCATGCGCCATGCTGCCACCGGCATCGTACTGACGGGGCTTGTCTACCTGTTTTTACTGGACCCCCTGTTCAACTGGCTGTCGGCCTGGCCTGCTGCGGCCAGGATGGTGGTCAGCAGTCTGTTGATTGCCCCACTCGCTTTTTTCATGGGCTCGCCGTTTCCCCTCGCACTCAGCAGCCTGGGCAAACAGGCATCGTCCCTGATCCCTCTCGCCTGGGGCGTCAACGGCTGCGCCTCGGTGCTCAGTGCCGTACTGGCGACACTGCTGGCAATCCACTTTGGCTTCCTTGTCGTCATCGTGCTGGCGCTGATGCTCTACGCTGTTTCTGCATTTGTATTCCCTGCCACTGATTACTGACGCCATGCCTGTTCACAACGAAGATATTGCCGCCGTATTTGACGAAATCGCGGACCTGCTCGAGATCGAAGGTGACAACCCGTTTCGTATTCGTGCCTACCATAACGGTGCGCAAACGCTGCGCGAACTCGGTCGGGAAGTCCGCACGCTGATCGAGCACGGCGAAGACATCACCCGCCTTTCCGGTATCGGCAAGAACCTGGCCACTAAAATTCACGAGATTCTTGATACCGGTCATTGCCGAACGCTGGACAAGCTGCGTAAAAAGCTGCCCGCCGATCTGACCGATCTGCTGAAGCTGCCGGGCCTGGGTCCCAGGCGCGTACATGCCCTGTTCCATGAACTGGACATCCACACCCACGAGCAACTGGAACGCGCGGCCCGCGACGGCCTGATTCAGCAGTTGCCTGGTTTCGGAGCAAAAACCGAAACGCGCATCCTCGAGGCACTGCAGGCGCATGCCGATACCAGCCGGCGTTTCAAACTGGCAGTCGCCGGTCGCTACGCCGAGCCGTTGGTGGCATACCTCAAAACCGCCAGCGGCGTCAGAAAAGTGGAAGTCGCCGGCAGCTTCAGGCGTTCCCGCGAAACAGTTGGTGACCTGGACATTCTGGTCATTGCGAGCCATGGCCGCAGCGTCATCGAGCACTTTGTTGCCTACGACGAAGTCGAAAACGTGCTGTCCAGCGGCACCACGCGTGCGACCGTCATCCTGCGCAGTGGTCTGCAAGTCGATATACGCGTCATCGCGCCGGCAAGTTACGGCGCTGCCCTGTACTACTTCACCGGCAGCCGGTCGCACAATATTGCCGTGCGTCGTATCGCACAGCGGCAAGGCCTGAAAATCAACGAGTATGGCGTCTTTCAAGGCGACA
>DAOVYA010000098.1 GCA_030635865.1 Gammaproteobacteria bacterium
GACGGTTTTTTCACTGTGCTCACCGTGTTCCTCGTTCAGCGGTTTTGCATCCACACCAAGCAGGTCAGCCAGCGCCTGGATGGTGACTTCTCCACCGGGTGGACACTGGTTGATGTCAGCTTCACCGGCAGCCATTGCTTCCGCGTACGGGCGGCAGCCGGCGTAGGTGCATTGCCCGCATTGTGTTTGTGGTAACAGGGCATCAATCTGGTCAACGACCGGATCACTTTGTACGCGAAAACGAATCGCTGCATAACCGAGCACCAGGCCAATCAGTGCTGCCAGGCTTCCCAATGCAAGTATCGCGGTTAACATAGTGCAATATAACTGGCGAACGATTTGTGAACTGGTTGGCTCAACCTTTTACCAGGCCCGAGAAACCCATAAATGCGAGCGACATGAGACCTGCGGTTACCAGTGCGATCGCAGAGCCTCTAAACGGGACCGGTACATCTGCTGCCATGATGCGTTCTCGAATGGCGGAGAACAGGATCAGTACCATGGAAAAACCAACTGCGGCACCAAATCCATAGACGGCCGATTCAATAAAATTGAGATGTTGCTGAACGTTGAGCAGTGCGACACCAAGTACCGCGCAGTTCGTGGTAATCAAGGGAAGAAAAATGCCCAGTACCTTGTATAGCAGCGGGCTGGTCTTGTGTACCACCATTTCCGTGAACTGTACAACGGCAGCAATTATCAGGATGAAGGTGATCGTGCGCAGGTATTCGAGTCCCAGCGGAACCAGCAGGTATTCATTTGCAAGATAGCTGCTGATCGAGGACAGGGTCAGCACGAAGGTGGTTGCCAGCGCCATGCCGGTCGCGGTATCGACGTTGCGCGAGACACCCATAAACGGGCACAGTCCCAGGAAACGGACCAGGACAAAATTATTGACCAGTACGGTACTGACGAGAATGAGGGCGATCTCTGTCATTTATTTCAGTCGGTTACGATGGTTACTTAACACGCATTCCCGGCTCTGCACCCGCATCCGGGTGCAGGATGAAAAGCTCATTACCACCGGGGCCGGCCGCCAGTACCATGCCTTCAGACAGGCCAAAGCGCATCTTGCGCGGTGCCAGGTTGGCCACCATGACGGTCAGTTTTCCTTCCAGTGATTCCGGTGTGTAGGCAGATTTTATTCCGGCAAGCACGTTACGGGTTTCGCCGCCAAGGTCGAGTGTTAATTGCAATAACTTGTCTGCACCTTCCACGTGCTCAGCCTTGCTGATGCGCGCAATGCGCAAGTCAAGTTTTGCAAAATCATCGAAGTTGATCGTTTCCGAAATCGGGTCATCTTTTAATGGCCCCTCTGCGGCACCCTTGGTGCCCTGTGTGTTTCCAAGACTGTCTTTGGAGTCTTCCAGCATGGCGTCAACTTTCTCCTGTTCAACGCGGATCATAAGTGGTGTGAACTTGTTAATGGCGTGCCCGGTAAGTGGCGTGCCGATGTCATCCCATTTCATGGCCGGGATATTCAGAAAAGTTTCTACCGCGTTTGCCATGCGTGGCAGAACCGGTTGTAAATATGTAATCAGTACCCGGAACAGGTTAATGCCGACACTGCAAACATCCTGTACGGTCTGTTCCTGTCCTTCCTGTTTGGCGAGCACCCAGGGTTTGTTGGCATCGATGTACTGGTTGGCCCTGTCGGCCAGTGCCATGATCTTGCGTATTGCATGACCGAATTCACGGTGCTCATAATTTTCTGCAATGATGTCGCCTGCGTTGACAAAGTCCTGGTACAGGTTGGTTTCCACGCAGGTCTGTGACAGTACACCATCAAATCGTTTATAGATAAAACCGGCGCAACGACTCGCAATGTTAACGACCTTGCCAACCAGGTCGCTATTGACGCGCGCAATAAAATCATCGAGATTGAGGTCGATGTCGTCGACGCCACTGCCGAGCTTCGCCGCGAAATAGTAACGCAGGTATTCCGGATCCAGGTGGTCGAGATAAGTGCGTGCCTTTATAAAGGTGCCGCGTGACTTGGACATTTTCTGTCCTTCAACGGTCAGGAACCCATGAGCAAACACTGCAGTTGGGGTACGCAGCCCCGCACCGGCCAGCATGGCCGGCCAAAACAGGGCGTGGAAGTAGATAATGTCCTTGCCGATGAAGTGATACAGCTCTGCCGTGCTGTTTTTGCCCCAGTAGGCGTCAAAATCACGTCCTGATTGCTCGCAGAGGTGTTTGAAACTGGCCATATAGCCGATAGGCGCATCCAGCCAGACATAAAAGTACTTGTCTTCGGTTCCGGGGATGCGAAAACCGAAGTAGGGGGCATCCCGGGAAATATCCCACTCGCGCAGGCCCTGCTCGAACCATTCATTCAGCTTGTTGCTGACCTCGTCCTGCAGGTGGCCTGCCGCGGTCCAGTCACGCAACATCGGTTCGAAATCGGCCAGTTTGAAGAAGTAGTGCAGTGAATCCTTCTCAACAGGTGTGGCACCGGAGATGGCGGATACCGCGTTTTTCAGCTCGGTGTGCGAATAAGTTGCGCCGCAGGCCTCGCAGTTATCGCCGTACTGGTCGGCAGCCCCGCAGCGCGGGCACTCACCTTTAATGAAGCGGTCCGGAAGAAACATTTGTTTTTCAGGGTCAAATGCCTGGGTAATGGTGCGCGTGGTTATGTGTCCGGCCTCATTATGACGCTGGTATACCAACTCCGAGAGTTCACGGTTTTCAATCGAGTGGGTGCTGTGGTAGTTGTCAAAATCAATATGAAAGTCATGGAAATCGGCGCGGTGTTCCTGGCCGACGGTTTCGATGAGTTGTTCCGGGCTTATGCCTTCCTGCTGGGCCCGCAGCATGATCGGGGTGCCATGGGCATCATCGGCACAGACATAGACACAGTCATGCCCGCGCAGCTTCTGGAATCGTACCCAGATATCGGTCTGTATATACTCCACCAGGTGGCCCAGGTGGATCGGCCCGTTGGCGTAGGGCAGGGCGCTGGTAACCAGTATTGTGCGATTATCCTGACTCATTGAACGGTACTTGTATCAAAACCCTGTAACATGTGTGACTTCTCGGGCGCCAGCCCTGATTTCCCGGCAGTTAAAAGCGCGCTAAGTATGCCATAGACCCGTCAGCCATGTGGCATGACGGCGTGCTGCCGGTGGGACGGTTCCGGCAAGTTCGTGTACAATTCGCGGTCAATTTTCCCGGAAGGCAGGCTGACCGGATGTTAATTTTTTCAGGAGTGTACTCATGGCGGAAGTAACCCAATCTCAGGTCGAGGAAAAGCTGGCGACCTATATTGATCCTTATCTGGAGCGGGACCTCGTTTCTACCAAGTGCGCGAAGGATATCAGCGTTGACGGTGACAGCGTTTCAGTCAAGGTGGTACTGGGGTTTCCTTCCAATGGTTACCGCGATGATTTGAGTGCGAAGCTGAAGGAATTGCTTGAGTCCATTGATGGTATCAATACCGCGAACATCGATGTCAGTACAAATATATCCGCCCACTCGGCGCAAAAAGGCGTCAAGCATATTGAAGGTATCAAGAACATCATTGCCGTGGCTTCCGGCAAAGGCGGCGTTGGCAAGTCAACCATGGCCGTGAACCTGGCGCTGGCCTTGTCAGCCGAAGGCGCGAAAGTCGGCATACTGGATGCGGATATCTACGGCCCCAGTCAGCCGCGTATGCTTGGCATCAGCGGCAAGCCGGAATCGCTGGATGGCAAGTCACTCGAACCGATGAACAGCTACCACCTGCAGGCCATGTCGATTGGATTCCTGGTGGATGAGGAAACGCCGATGATCTGGCGTGGCCCGATGGTTACCCAGGCCCTGCAACAGTTGTTGAATGATACCAACTGGAAAGACCTTGACTACCTGGTCGTGGATCTGCCTCCGGGTACCGGTGACATCCAGCTTACCCTGGCACAGCAGGTGCCGGTCAGCGGGGCCGTCATTGTCACCACGCCCCAGGACATTGCCCTGCTGGATGCGCGCAAGGGACTGAAGATGTTCGAGAAGGTGGAAGTCCCGGTGCTGGGTGTGATCGAGAACATGAGTATTCACATCTGCAGTGAATGCGGCCACGAAGAATATATCTTCGGCCAGGGTGGTGGTGAACGCATGTCGGAGGAAAACAACGCGGACTTCCTCGGGGCGCTGCCGCTGGACAAGCGCATCCGTGAAGAGACCGATTCCGGCAAGCCCACGGTTGTAGCGGACCCGGAATCCCGTATTTCGCAGATCTACATGGAGATCGCCCGGCGCACGGCAGCGAAGCTGTCGCTGAAGACCAGGGATTACGCAGCCAGGTTTCCGCAAATCGTTATTCAGAATGACTAGGTAATATATGATATACCGTCATATTAAGGACGAGGTTTTTTAATTAGTGTCCGCCAATAAGCACTGTAATTTCTCTCGCAAAGGCGCAAAGACGCCAAGAAAAAAATATAATATGCCCTTGGAATGGTACGGTTTTAACTTTGCGATCTTTGCGTCTTTGCGAGAGTTATTCTTTCTGGATGGGCACTAGTTATATGCTCCATCCCCTGAACGATATTCAAGACAAAGCTTCAAGAAATATAAAGGGTCGTTATGTCCATTAAATCCGACAAGTGGATTCGGCGTATGGCGAAAGAGCACGGCATGATCGAGCCGTTCGAGCCCGGCCAGGTTCGCGAGAATGGCGCCGGTCGTATCGTGTCTTACGGGACATCCAGTTACGGTTACGATATCCGTTGTTCCGATGAATTCAAGATATTTACCAATATCAATTCGGCCATCGTTGACCCGAAGAACTTCGACGACAACAGCTTTGTCGACGTGAAATCGGATGTCTGTATCATCCCGCCGAACTCGTTTGCACTTGCGCGCACGGTCGAGTATTTCCGTATCCCGCGCAACGTGCTGACAATCTGTCTTGGCAAGTCCACCTATGCCCGTTGCGGCATTATTGTGAATGTCACGCCGTTCGAACCCGAATGGGAAGGGCACGTGACACTGGAGTTTTCCAACACCACGCCGCTGCCCGCGAAAATTTACGCCAATGAAGGTGTTGCGCAGGTATTGTTCCTGGAATCCGACGAAGTCTGTGAAATCTCTTACAAGGACCGCGGCGGCAAGTACCAGGGGCAGCGGGGCGTGACGCTGCCAAAGACCTGATCTATTAAAAAGAACCCCGTCATTGCGAGCGCAGCGTGGCAATCTCGTGATGCTGGCAGAGGAGTCATTCTGTAAGAGATTGCCGCGTCACTTTGTTCCTCGCAATGACAATTAAATTAGAGATTCCCTCTATCATTTATTGCAGACCTTTCTTGTTCCTGCTGCTTGTCTGTCTTTGTGGTGCCGCGGTACCACGGGAATCTGTGCAAACACTGTTTGCCGCCGGGGATACGATGCTTGCGCGCCGGTTGCCGCACATCGTATATCGGAATGGCGCGGACTACCCGCTGGGTGAACTGCAAACACTCATCAGCCGGGCGGATATCGCCATGGTGAATCTTGAATGTGTCGTTGCTACAACCGGCACAATCATTGTCAAGCAGTATGAACGGCGGCCCTATCACTTTCGTGCACCACCGGCCATGATCGATGTACTGACGGCAGTCGGGATCGATGTGGTTACCGTCGCCAACAATCACAGCATGGATTTCGGCAGCGGGGCGCTGCTGGAGGAGCTGGAACTCCTGGAGCTCGCGGGTATTACTCCGGTGGGCGCGGGTCGAGACCAGGCGTTTGCGATGGAACCGGTGTACGTCGAGTCCGGCGCGGCCGTGGTTGCCTTCGTCAATGCCGTGGATCACGCGCCGGAAGGGGCAGCCGGAAAGCACACCCCGGGTGTGTTCTACACCGGGCCGCTCCTGCGAGCGGATTCGGAGGAGGGACTGCTCGCAGCTGTACGCAAGGCGCGGGAGCACGCCGACCTGGTGATTGTCTCACCGCACTGGGGGCGGAACTGGCGGGAGAGGCCCACGCAAGATCGTGTCCGGCTCGCGCACCGGCTTATCGACGCGGGGGCTGACGCGATCCTGGGTCATTCGGCCCATGTTCTGCAGGGGATGGAGATCTACAGGGGTCACCCGATTGTTTATGTCATGGGCAGCCTGCTGTTTGACGTAGTCCGCAAGGACGACCGGGTAGCGGCGGTCTTCCAGCTGTTTTTTGACAGCGCGGGCATTCAGCGGCTGTTGATCCAGCCTATAGCCAGGAAACCAGGAAAGACATTCCTTGCAAAAGGGGATCTGAAACGCAGTATCGAACAGCGTTTCGAAC
>DAOVYA010000182.1 GCA_030635865.1 Gammaproteobacteria bacterium
CAGGCGGTCACGCAACGTGCCTGGCTTGAGCAGGATGTCGGCGAGCTTGTGACCGAGTTCATCCGACGGACGTTTGTAGGGCTTGCCGGCAGGGAATGTCAGTATGCGTGTTACAGCACTGACAAAACGGTTTGGAAGATTGTTCAGTACCTCGTGCAGGCGGACCTGGCTGTTATACAGCAAGTCCTGGCAGGTCCATTCAAGCAGTGCCAGTTCATCGTCCGGCGAGCCATTATCATAATGGTATTTGAGTACTGCACTGCCAAGATACAGGTAGCTGAGGACATCCCCGAGTCGCCCGGAAATAGATTCCTTGCGTTTCAGTCCGCCACCCAGGGACAGCAGGGCCGCTTCCGCGGTAACCGCAAAGGCCAGGCTCATGCGGGAAAACTGCCTGTAATAGTGGCCGCGTATACCATGCTGCGGGGATTCCAGCAGGCGTCCCCGTGTCAGCCCATGAAACAGGCTGCGGCTGACATTAGACATCACCAGGCTGCCATGTCCAAACAGCGCATCATCAAAGGCAGGGACATCACCTGCGCTGGCAGATTCCATTTCCGTGAACAGGAAGGGGTGGCAGCGGATCGCACCCTGGCCGAAAATAATCAGGTTGCGGGTCAGGATATTGGCACCTTCCACGGTAATACCAATTGGCAGGGCCTCGTAGGCGCGACCAAGAAAGTTCTGTGGTCCCATGCTGATGCCACGACCAGCGAGCATATCCATGCCATCGATGATGACTTCCCGCATGCGTTCAGTCAGGTGATACTTGACGATTGCCGAGGCGACCGAGGGGTCTTCACCACTATCGATGGCTGAGGTGGTAAAACCACGCGCAGCATTCATGACATAGGTTGAGCCTGCAATCCGTGCCAGCACCTCGCTGACGCCTTCAAATTTACCGATGGGTATATTGAACTGCTTGCGTACGCCCGAGTAGGCACCGACTGCGCGGCTGACGAGTTTCCCTGATGCAGTGCCCAGTGCCGGCAATGAAATGGCGCGGCCATCCGAAAGACTGTCCATCAGCATGCGCCAGCCCTGTCCGACATATTCCTGGCCGCCGATAATCCAGTCCATCGGGATAAAGACGTCCTTGCCCCGGTTGGGCCCGTTCATGAACGACTGGTCCATCGGGAAATGGCGGCTGCCGATTTCTACACCGGGTGTATCCGTCGGTATCAGTGCCAGCGTGATGCCGATATCTTCTGTTTGTCCGATCAGTTTGTCCGGGTCATACAGGTGAAAGGCGAGGCCGAGAAGCGTCGCGACCGGACCCAGTGTTATATAGCGCTTCTCCCAGTTAATGCGGATACCCAGTACATCCTTATTACCCTCGAAATCCTGGCGGCAGACAATGCCGCGATCAGGCATTGCAGCGGCATCACTGCCGGCTTCCGGACCGGTCAGGGCGAAACAGGGTATTTCATCGCCGCTTGCCAGGCGCGGCAGGTAATGGTTCTTCTGTTCTTCCGTGCCGTAGGACAGGAGCAGTTTTGCCGGACCCAGCGAGTTCGGGACCATGACTGTGACGCCTGCAGAAATACTGCGGCTGCCAACCTTCATGACGACTGCGGAATGGGCATTGGCGGAGAATTCGAGTCCGCCATATTTCTTCGGGATGATCATGCCGAAGAATCCGTTCTTTTTCAGAAAGTCCCAGGTCTCCCCGGTCAGGTCGCGCAGCTCTTCCGTGATTTCCCAGTCCTTGATCATGTTGCAGAGTTCATTGGTGGGGCCATCAACAAAGGCCTGCTCTTCAGCGCTTAGTTCAGGTGCCGGGAATCCAAGCAAGTGATGCCAGTCCGGTTGACCGGTGAAGAGCTCGGCTTCCCACCAGACCGTACCGGCCTCAAGGGCCGCGCGCTCGGTGTCTGACATGCCGGGCATGATCTTTTTGTACAGGGCGAGTATGTGCCGCGTTACCAGTGCCCGGCGCAGAACCGGAACCGTTAACAGGATTGCGACCGCCAGAAACAGCGACCAGCCTGCGATCAACGCCCAGGTCGATGGTGTATGCATGATGCTCCACCAGGCCATGGCGGCACCCGCAACAGCAGTCCACAGGTAGCGTGATGCCTGGCGCGTCATCATGTATCCGATGACGGTCGTAAAAACAAGTAATTCGATGATCCAGTCCATAGTATCCATCCTTTGTGCATCTATAGTGCGGTCACTATATGTGCGGTGTCCACCAGCAGTTTGACATATATAATAGCGGTGAGTTGCATGGGCGCATAATGGTTTTCTCCCTGTCAGAACCTATCGGCAGGACGGACCAAATTATTAGAAATAAGAGGCCTCACACGGCCAGTAACCCA
This sequence comes from Gammaproteobacteria bacterium, assembly GCA_030635865.1. Classification (GTDB taxonomy): domain Bacteria; phylum Pseudomonadota; class Gammaproteobacteria; order UBA9214; family UBA9214; genus UBA9214. The sequence continues at coordinate 2,322 of DAOVYA010000182.1, forward strand.
AGTACTGTATGCAGTTTTTTGCGCGGGGTGTAGAAATGCGGCGAAAAACGGACGCCGCCACCGCGCAGGGCGCAGACAATATTCTGCCCGGTAAGCATTTTAAACAGCGCTTCAGGGGACTCATCCGTGGGTCGGAAGGTCACAATGCCGGCATGCCGGTTGTCCTGTATCGGGGTGAGCAAGCGGTATTTGTCTGTGTGCTGATTGAAGAAATCAATCATAAATCGACTGTTATCCAGCACCTGTTCCTGGATGACCTGCATCCCGGTTTCATGGATCAGTGACAGGCTTGCATGCAGTGCGTGTATTCCGGTCATGTTCGGGCTGCCGCATTCAAAGCGGCGCGCACTGCTTGCAATGTCCCAGGACCGGTTATCAAAATTCATGTGGTCCTCTACCATGTGCCAGCCATATTGGCTGAGTGCCAGTTGTTCCATAATTTCATTACGGCAATAAAACAGGGCAATACCCTCCGGTCCCAGCATCCATTTGTGGGCATCGGCCATGACGAAGTCCGCCTGGCAGGCCTGTACATCAAACACCATTGCCCCAAGGCTTTGAATGGCATCTATACAAAAAAGGATGTCGCGTTCACGGCAGGCCCTGCCGAGGATGTCCAGGTCGAGTCTCAGGCCGGTTCCATACTGGACCGAGCTTACCGACAGCAGGCGGGTGCGTTTATCCATGCAGGCAATGATGGCCTGCTCGGGAGATTGCTCCCCGGAGATGTCTGCCGGGCGGGTTTCGACACCAAACCTGTCCAGTGATTCCCACACGATCCGGTTGGACGGAAATTCCTGTGAGGTGATAACGACATTGTCACCGCTCTCCCAGGGCAATCCATAGGCCACCACAGACAGCGCCTCGGAGGTGTTTTTCAGCAGGGCAATTTCGTCCGCGGATTCCGCATTCACCAGTTTGCGCAACTGCTCCCTGAGTGAGGCTTCCTGCTTTACCCATCCGGCATAGTTTACGGAGCCGAGCAATGCATTCTCATTGGCAAATGCCTTCACAGCCTCTGCGGTTCGTACCGGCCATGGGCTGACGGCTGCATGATTCAGATATATGATGGCATCATCAAGGTTGAAGGCTGATTTATACATTTGCCTGGGTCCTTTTCTCCGGACAGGGGGATTTCTTCACCATATACCATTGCAGCATAACAAGTTCACCTGCAAAATCGCACACGTGCCAAATAACATCAACAGAATCTGTCAGCAGTTTTTCCGGTATTGCCTCCTTTTTGCCTGTTTCTCAGGGCAGGCAGGCAGTGCCGAAGAAACCTGGCTGCTAATTGATACGAACAAGCTTGAGTTGCTGGTGATGCAAGGGAGCAGGGTGGCGCATACCTTCGAGGATATCTCGATCGGGCGCTACGGCGCGACCCGCGACAAGGTGCTTGGTGATAATCAGACCCCGCTGGGGACATTCAGAATTGGCTGGATCACTGATGAATCCCGTTTTCACCGCTTCATGGGGCTGATATATCCCAATGCAGAAGTCGCGCAACGGGGTTTTGAGAGAGGGCTGATCGACGAAGAACAGTGGCGCCTGATACGCTATGCTTTAAACACCGGGAAAGTTCCTTCCCAAACTACTATACTCGGAGGCATGATCGGGATTCATGGGGTAGGGCAGGGTGACCTTGCCATGCATGGGCAATTTAACTGGACAAACGGCTGTGTAGCGATTACCAACGAAGAGATCGATCTTTTGTCCAAATGGGTTCACATCGGTACCCGGGTCGAGATACGATAGGGGTACTGCGTTATTTTCAGCGTCAGATTGTTTACTAAATCGAGGAGATAGCTATGAGAGGAACAAGCAAGAACAGATTACGCACGCCGGTACTGGCGGCAGTTCTGGTCGCTTCAACCGGGATGATCGGTTGTGCCAACACGCAGGAGATGCAAAGCCTGCGGGCCCAGGTTGATGCAGCGTCGGCTGACGCGCAGGCTGCAAAGGCTGAAGCGGCCGAGGCTAAAGCACTTGCCCAGAGGGCCATGGGTACGGCTAATGATGCAATGGCAACCTCGGAGGCAACGGAAGCCAAGATCGACCGCATGTTCAAGAAAGCCATGTATAAATAGTATGGCTTGTTTCAGGTGACAAAAAAGGCTCCA
>DAOVYA010000181.1 GCA_030635865.1 Gammaproteobacteria bacterium
ACCGTAATCGCAAGGGGCGAAACAACAACGCCGTTGACCCTGGCGAATTGCTGGAGGACGGTATTTACGAGCTTGGTCTGGAAAAGCGTCTTGCCGACGACGACCTGTTGATGGAGTATGTTACCGAGCTTTTGAACTGGAACCGTATCTATAACCTGACATCGGTTCGCAAGTCTGTCGACATTGTTACCCGGCATATCCTCGATAGCCTGACGCTGATTCCCTATTTAAATGGTGACCGGATACTTGATGTTGGTACCGGTGCCGGACTGCCGGGTATAGTCCTTGCAGTCGCCTGTCCGGAACGTGAATTTGTTTTACTGGACAGCAGCAGCAAGAAGCTGCGTTTTGTACAGCAGACACTCGGCATACTGAAGCTGGATAATGTAACGCTTGAAAATAGCCGGGTGGAGGAATACCGGCCAGAGGCGTTGTTTGACACGATTACTTGCCGTGCCTTTTCAGACCTGCCGGATTTCTACAGGCATACCGCACACCTTTGCAGTAAAAATGGAAAAATGCTTGCCATGAAAGGGGTTTATCCAATGACCGAAATCGAGTGTATCGAAAACAAGGAATTGATTGATGATGTCGTTGCATTGAAGGTACCCGGACTGGATGCAGAGCGCCACCTGGTTATCATGCATGCGGCCGAAGACCCGGATGCAGCAGAGAAGCAATAAACCGTGGGACAGATACTCGCAATCACAAATCAGAAGGGCGGTGTTGGCAAGACCACCACCAGCGTCAACCTGGCCGCTTCGCTGGTCGAGACCGGCAAGCGCGTGTTGCTGATAGATCTCGACGCGCAGGGTAATGCGACCATGGGCAGCGGCGTAGACAAACACGAGGTTGCAAGGACCGGCTACGAGGTGTTGATGGACCATGCGGAAGTGCGCGATGTCACGGTGCACGCTGCCGATGCCGGATATGACCTGCTGCCGGCTAACAGTGACCTGATAGCGGCTGAAGTCGAACTGCTGGACAAGGACAATGGTGAGCGCCGGCTGCGTTCAGCGCTGACCTATGTACAAAATGACTACGACCTGGTCATTATTGATTGCCCGCCCTCGCTCAGCATGTTGACCATTAATGCGCTGGCGGCGGCACACGGCGTGTTGATCCCGATCCAGTGTGAATACTATGCCCTGGAAGGATTGTCCGCCCTGCTGGATACGGTGGAGAAGGTAAGAGACACCATTAACCGGGAACTGGAAATCGAGGGCCTGTTACGCACCATGTATGATGCGCGTAACAACCTTGCCAATGACGTCTCGGCGCAGTTGCAGCAGCATTTTGGCGACAGGTTATACCGTACTATTATTCCGCGCAATGTGCGTCTCGCGGAAGCGCCCAGTCACGGTATGCCGATACTCCGTTATGACAGGGGCTCGCGCGGTGCCATGGCATATCTTGCACTCGCCGGCGAATACATCCGCCGCCATACCTCGGCAAAAGTGGTACCGGATGCTACGGCAGCCGGCAAGGCAGATCAGTCGCGCACTTCGAACATGTAATTATTTTTTATTAAAACGGTACCCGAAATGACAGCAAGAAAACGTGGATTAGGCAGGGGTCTGGATGCATTACTGGGTTCAGCGGCACGCCAGGAAAAGCCGGCGCCGGAACTCAAGGCGGTATCTGTACCGGATGTGGCTGTGCCGCCGGCAGACGGCGCATTATGCGCACTGCCGGTTGATGTCATTGAGCGCGGTGAGTACCAGCCGCGTGTCGATATGCACCAGGAGTCACTGCAGGATCTGGCGGATTCCATTTCTGTACAGGGTGTCGTGCAGCCCATCGTGGTGCGCAGTACCGGCGAGAACCGCTTCGAGATTATTGCCGGTGAACGTCGCTGGCGGGCTGCACAAATGGCCGGTCTGCACGAAATCCCGGCCGTGGTGCGCGAGGTGGATGATCGCTCTGCGATTGCCATTGCACTGATTGAAAATATACAACGTGAAAATCTAAACCCGCTTGAAGAGGCGCGCGCACTGGAACGACTGATCAAAGAGTTTGAATTGACGCACGAGCAGGCCGCAGAGGCCGTTGGTCGTTCCCGTGCAGCTGTTTCAAATATATTGCGCCTGCTGGATCTTAATGACAGCGTCAAGGGAATGCTGGAATGCGGCGACATTGAAATGGGACATGCGCGCGCACTGCTGGCGCTGGGCGGGGCAAAACAAATCGAGGCAGCCCGCCAGGTGATTGCCCGCGGGCTGAGTGTGCGTGCGACGGAAGGACTCATCAGACAGCTACTGCAAAAGCGCACCACGAAGCCACCGGCCAAACCCAAAGACCCGGATATACAGAAACTGGAATCCAGGCTGTCCGATAAACTCGGTGCCAGTGTCCTGCTGCGCCAGGGCAAGGGTGGCAAGGGCAAGCTGGAAATCAGCTACAACAGCCTTGATGAACTCGATGGCATCCTCGAGCATATTCACTGAGCAGGGTTTCCCCGCGAGGCGCGGGCCCTGCAGGAAACCCCGATTCAAAATTGTAGGACCGGCGCCCCGCCGGGAACGGCAGGTATTCCCCGCGAGACGCGGGTCCTGCAACAAATATTGGCCCGGAGCCGAATGGCAATAGATTGTTTGTAACCGTGGCACAGAGCGGCGCTAAAAATAATTCTGCTTCCTTTTCCCCTGCTTTTATTGACCCCACCTATAGAGTCTCCTTATAATCCCCGGCTGCCTGCTGGCCGTTTTCAACGACCTTCATGCCACAAATGATTCCCGGCAGCCATTATGCTGGTTGCGTGTAACATACTGATTAATTGACTGAAATAGAGATTTTGCTTAGCGGCGTCCGCAAGCTGGTGATGCTTCAACTGCTGCTGATCGCCGTCACCTCAGTCGTTTTTTTCATGCTATACGGGGGCTTCCAGGCAGGGTCGGCTGCGTTTGGCGGCGTCATTGCCTGCGCCAACCGCCTGTTACTTGAATGGCGGCGGCTTAACGCCGACCGGGGTCGAGTATTGAGTGCGGGGCAGAGTATGCGGCTCTTGTATCGAACGGCACTCGAGCGGTTTGTACTGGTTGGAGTGTTGTTTGCGCTGGGATTGGGCGTTTGGCAACTGGACCCGCTGGCGCTGTTAACAGGATTTATTGTGGGGCAAATGGCCCTTGTTTTTACAGGAACCGGAAAAACGTAATTATCATGTCGGGCGAAGTCCATACCTCTGCTGAATATATCAGGCACCACCTGCAGAACCTGACCTATGGCCAGTTGCCGGACGGTTCCTGGGGTATTGCGCAATCTCCAGAACAGGCGAAGGAGATGGGTTTCTGGGCGCTCCACCTCGATACCCTGGGTTTTTCCATCGGCCTGGGTGTGTTTTTTCTCTATATTTTCCGTCGTGTTGCGAAACAGGCCACTGCCGGTGTGCCGGGCGGCCTGCAAAATTTTGCCGAGTGGATTGTTGAATTCATCGAAGACAGCGTCAAGGGTTCCTTCAGTGGCAGAAATCCGCTGATTGCACCGCTGGCATTCACCATTTTTCTGTGGATCTTCCTGATGAATTTCATGGACCTGATCGCGGTCGATTTTCTGCCGCAGCTGGCCACGATGGCTGGCATCCCCTATCTGAAAGTCGTGCCGACGACCGATCCCAATGCAACGTTTGGCATGGCCTTTGGCGTGTTTTTCCTGATTCTTTATTACAGTATCAAGATCAAGGGCATCGGGGGCTTTTTTGGCGAACTGGCGTTTCAGCCATTCGGGAAGTGGGGCTTGCCGGTGAACCTGTTACTGGAAGGCGTCAACCTGATTGCCAAGCCAATTTCACTGGCGCTGCGACTGTTCGGCAACATGTATGCCGGTGAAATGATTTTTATCCTGATCGCGATCATGTACAGCGGCGGCCTGGTACTTGGCACATTCGGTGGTCTGCTGCAGGTTGGCTGGGCGATCTTCCACATTCTGATTATTACCCTGCAGGCGTTCATCTTCATGACACTGACAATCGTGTACCTGGATATGGCGCATCAGGAGCATCACTGATTTTCACATTTAAATAGCACGTTACATTTAGGAGAGAAACATGGAAATGGCAGACGCATTACTTTATATCGCAGGCGCTTTGATGATGGGCCTCGGTGCGCTGGGAGCCGCTGTGGGCATTGGCATCCTTGGTGGTCGCTTTCTGGAAGGCGCTGCCCGTCAGCCGGAACTGATCCCGATGTTGCGTACCCAGTTCTTCATCGTTATGGGCCTGGTCGACGCGGTACCGATGATCGCCGTTGGTCTGGCTATGTATGTCATGTTCGCGGTTGCTTAGTAGCGACATAGACATTCACTAGAACGAGGACAGCAATATGAATTTCAATGCGACTCTAATAGGACAAACAATCACATTTATCGTGTTTGTCTGGTTCTGCATGAAATATATATGGCCACCACTCATGGCAGCACTGGACGAGCGTAATGCACGCATTTCCGAAGGCC
>DAOVYA010000035.1 GCA_030635865.1 Gammaproteobacteria bacterium
ACCACAAGAGTTGCTGCTGGAGATATGGTTCAGAGGTTTGCTGCTGGAGGCTCCAGCCACGCCACCGCTCCTGTGGCAACTGCTGCACTGGGTTGGTGTGCCTTTGAAAATTCCACGCAGATGGCAAGTGGCGCATTCGAGGGTTTCATGGGCACCATTAAGTGAAAATCCCGTACTGAGATGATTAAACCCGCTTAATGGAATCTCGGCTTGCGCTACGTTAAACGCGCTGACAATCAACAGTAAAATACTTTTACAAGTATTTGATTTGATATTGTTTAACATGGCAATTAACCTGGTTTGCATTGGCGTATCAGTTCTGGATATCCGGGTTTCTAAAGCTCTCGGTGTTATGGCATCGGTCACACCGGGAACCAAAATTTCCGTCATGGACATCGTCTTCGTGATGACAGCCTGCGCAGATTGCTGGCAGTGAGCGATTTTGTTCCAGGGGCGCAAGATGACAGGCCAGACAATTGAGATCCTGGTGTTTTCCATCCAGCGCGAAATCCGTTTGCGTGTCATGGTCAAAACGCCACAGTTTCCAGTCGTTAGGCGTGTGACAGGTTTGGCAGGCACTGCCCAGTCTCTCGGAATGGTCGTCGTCGGAGGCATGGCAGTCGTGACATTCTTTTGATGCCTCCTGGAATTTTCCACTGAGATGACAGGCTTCGCAGGGGAGGGCAGTATGCAAACCAATTAAAGGGGAGTTTGTCAGGTCGTGATCAAAGCGGATCTTTTTGGACCAGCCTTGTTCGTTGTGGCACCGGGAACAGTGGGTGCCTTCATCGTCCTTGTGTACATCATCAGATCGATGGCAATCAATGCAGCCACGCGCCTGATCGACTTTGCCAGCTTCGGAATGGTGACAGTTTTCACACGAAACTTTCTTATGATTACCTTTTAAAGGGAAATCCGTGGCCTTGTCGTGTTGGAAGCTGGACTTTTTCCAGTTGGACTCCGAATGACAGTCACCACAATTCTGTCCAAAGCGGTTTCGATGGATGTCGTCCTGGGCGTGGCACGCGTTACAGTCAGTGTCCAGCTTGTCTGCTTTCAGATCATCTTTGTGACAGCTTGAACAGAGCGCGGATTGGTGCTCGCCATGCAGTGGAAAATCGGTTTCCCGGTCGTGATCAAATGCCAATGTTTTCCACTTCGAAGGTTCGTGACAATCGCCGCAGCTTGATCCATAGCTTTTGTTATGCACATCGTCGACACGGTGGCAGTCATTACATTGCGTTGGGGTGTTCTTGTAACTATTCGATAGATGGCAGGAATTGCAGACCGCCTCGGCGTGTGCTCCCTCAAGCAAAAATTCTGTCTCATCGTGATCAAACAGGGTTTTCTTCCACTGCCTGGTGGTATGACAGCTGTCGCAGTCATTGCCAAGTGTCTCTCGATGAATGTCGTCTCTTTCGTGACAGTCAATACAGCCGCCTGGCGCATCCCGGAACTTTTTACCGTCCACATGACAGGCATTGCAGGCAATGGTCTGGTGGCGACCGGTGAGCTTGAAGTCGGTGAGTCCATGGTCAAAGGCGCCGCGGTTCAGGCCGGTAATATCGACCGTTCGACCGATGTGGTCGGTATGGCAGCTGCGACATTCGGTATTCCTTATGGTTCCGGATCGCCCATGAAAGCCGGTTTTATCGGCAAGATCACGATCAATATCTTCATGGCAATCCAGGCACAGGGCCGTTTGTTTTTCCTGGTCAAACAGGCTGTGGCATTTTCGACAGCTGCTTTCGTATTTCGCGTGCCCCTTGATCACAGGACCCGGCATGACCAGCGACTCGAGCATGTCCGCTTCTACAGAGTTGGTGTGGCAAGCGGAAAATAGTCCAAGCATCACTATCAAACCTAACAGGCCATGTCGCATGCGGAATTCCTTGATACTGTTATCAGCATACGGATGGCTAATACATGTGTACGGCAAACACGTGTACCGTCGCTGACAGTACCAGCATGACAAAAAGGGGAACGTGCAACACGTGCCACAAGGAGAAAAGGCGTTGGTAAATAGCAAACTCGCGTACCTTTCGCGACGCAGCGAGAAAATCGTGTAGATGGGATCTGGCTGTTTGCAGGTTCTGCAGGTATGTCTTTTTATCCCATTGTCTTCGATCGGCCGTTATTCGGTAAGCGCGTGCCAGCGTGGGTTGAATACTCCAGTAGTGCCAATACATCATAAAGCCACCGATAAGGAAGCCTGGTGTCCGGTTGGCGGATGTGCCGCTAATTTTCTCTATTCGGTCTCTGAGTTGTGGTGCAAGTGAGATTGCATCGGATAGACATGATGCAGCAAAGGCCTGTGTGGAGGTCAATTCAGAGAGCACAGCCTTGCGCCCGTACAAACCATAATGAATGCGGGTATAAAAATAGCGGCCGAAGATACCGCTGAGCGCGACAGTCAGCATGCTGTAAAGGGTAATGTTGCTGTTGGTCGACCCGAGATGGAAGTTGCAGTGATACAAAATGCAAAGTGGTCCGGCGATCCCTAACACCATGTGTGTGCGGAACCAGTATTTGACTCTCCCCCAATGCCGTGTCCAGCGGGCATGTTTGCGCACAGGGTACAGCAGCAGCAACAGCATAAATACAGACCCAATAACGCCTAGCGCGTAACCCAGGCCAGACTCGGGAGTCAGGTAGTATTGCTCGCGTATGCGCCAGCCAAACATTATGATAGTGATGATGGCGATCAAGCCGATGGCCGCGGTCACTCCCCCGCGATTTGAGGTGACCGTCCGCGCAAGCTGGGCAGAATTGGGGCTCGATTGAAGCGTTGCATCAGTCATGTGTTGGCTACCCCGTCTGCACTCGACAACAGTCGTGATGTCGATGAAGGATAGGCATAAATCCACTCATGAAACGATACCTGTGTCACTGTTTAATCACTGTCTGGAATTTATTCTTGGTTTTGTATCGGTTGTTAGCCTAGTCGGCGCCGGGTTGTTTGACTGTGCTGCACGTCACAATAATGGGAATAATTGCCCAATTTTAGTGGGGCCGTGCTAATATTGCAACAACAGAAAGTTGGCGCGAATCGTACGTAATGGAACTCGCATATGTTCAGTGACCCGGCCTTAACCGGATATCTCCTGTTATTTTGCGTAGTAGCTGCAATATTCTGGGCTACGAAGATGTGGCGGGAGCGGCGCACGGTTACGCGGAGGGACGCTGCTGTGGCCGCAGGGCTGACCCAACCGGCTTCCTTGCACCCGGTCATCGATCCGGTCATGTGTATAGGTTGTGGTTCGTGCGCCAGCGCCTGTCCGGAAGGTGGTGTTCTGGGTCTTATAAGCGGTCGGGCCGTTCTGGTGGACCCGACCCGTTGTATTGGTCACGGTGCCTGTCAGAAAGCCTGTCCGATAGAGGCGATTTCTCTGGTATTCGGCACGGCCGAACGGGGTATCGATATCCCGAATGTGGGTACAAACTTCGAAACAAACCTGCAGGGAATGTTTATTGCGGGTGAGTTGGGTGGAATGGGGCTCATTCGCAATGCGATCGAGCAGGGAATGCAAGCCATGCAGGCCATCGCGAAACGCGTGCAGAAACAGGATGTTTTCGAGTTGGATTGCGTCATTGTTGGTGCGGGTCCGGCAGGTATCTCTGCTTCGCTTCAGGCACAGGAATGCGGGCTGCGGTTTCTTACACTGGAACAGGATTCGTTTGGCGGTACCGTCTCTCATTACCCGCGTGGAAAACTTGTTATGACCTCGCCGGTAAATTTGCCCCGGCATGGGCGTATGAAATTCAGGGAAACGACAAAGGAAGCCTTGCTGGAATTTTGGGAGTCCGTGATTTCCAGAAATAATCTGGCTATCAACTTTAACACTCGAGTGGATAACATCGAGAGAAGTGGTGATGGCTTCCAGGTGACCAGCAGCCAGGGTACCTACAATACGCGTACAGTATTACTGGCCATTGGGCGGCGGGGTACTCCCAGGAAGCTGGCAGTTCCGGGTGAGGAGCAAAATAAGGTGGTGTATCGGTTGATAGATCCAGAACAATACGCTGGCAAAGCGGTATTAGTCGTTGGCGGCGGCGACAGTGCCCTGGAGGCAGCAATAGCGATTGCGGAACAGCCGGATACGGATGTAACCATTGCCTATCGGTCGGCGGCATTCTCCAGGGCGAAGGAAAAAAACAGGATGCGAATTGCTGAGCTGGAAGAAAATGGCCATTTGCGGGTGTGTTTTAATAGCGTGGTACGAAACATAGGCCCTGATAGCGTGCAGATGGATCAGCAGGTTAACCTGGAAGAATTTCACAATGATAGTGTGATTGTGTGCGCCGGCGGCGTACTGCCTACTCCCTTTCTCAGGAAAATCGGTATCGAGGTGGAAACGAAATATGGAACGCTCTAGCTATCCTGTGTTCGTGCTGTTGTTATTCCTGACTTGCATGATGTCTGCAGGACATGCATTCGCCTCGGATATGAGTGACGTCAAGCGTCTCATTCGTGTGCACGAACTGGATAAGGCGGTTGCTCTATTAATACCAATGGCGGAATCCGGCCGGCCAGAAGCCCAATATCAGCTAGGTTCTTTTTATCGTATGGGAACCGGGGTTCGCAGGAATCATGCAACTGCGGTTCACTGGTTTCAGCTCGCTGCCAGCCAGGGTTACAGCAAGGCGCAATACAACCTGGGGTTGATGTACCTTAATGGATGGGGTGTGGTGGTTGATCGTGTGCAGGCGCGACATTGGCTGAAGTTGGCAGCAGCGAATGGACATCAACTGGCAATTAAAAAGCTGCAGCAGTTACAGGATGACTCGACAGTATCCGTGGCCCAACTCTTTCGATTGGTCCGGATGGAGGACAAACAAGGCCTGGTTGAAGCCCTGGAGAAAGGTGCACCGGTTAACTCAACCGACGAGTTCGGACGTTCTTTACTTATGGCGGTGGTGGAACAGGGGCAAACCGAATTGCTCAACATTCTGCTGACACGGGGTGTGGACCTTGATCAAGCAGACAATGTTGGTGATACTGCTCTGATTGTGGCGATCAGAAAAGGCAATCAGTCAATTGTTGATGAATTGATTGATGCCGGGACAAGTCTTGATAAGGCCGACGCAAATGGTAACTCCCCATTGATGGTTGCACTCCAACTGAAGCAATCGAGCATTGCCAGGCGATTGCTGACCGCCAGGCCTTCGTTGAAAACGCGTAACAAGGCAGGTGATTCGGCAACAGATATAGCGGCCCGGAAAAATGCAACGCATATGGTGGCGGAGCTGGTGCGTCAGGGCGCACCCGCACCGAGATCAGCGAGTAAACGCGTCCGCAGCGTCGACGAAACAATTGATGTCATCTTGCAAGACTCTGTGTCGCTGGAAACTCATGGAGCTAATGTGGGCCAGTGGCCACCACTGATGCTGGCCGTGTGGCGAAAAAAAGAAGAGATGGTCTCATTGTTGATACGGCGCGGTGAAGAAATAAATTTTCAGGACGAAAAAGGCAATTCGCCGGTGAGGCTGGCTGCGAGCCGCGGGTATGCGGGTATTTTTCGACAACTTGTCGATGCGGGGGCAGTATTGAATAAGGAGCGTCCGGGAGATGAACCTTTATTGCATCTTGCAGTTCACTCTCAGGATCTTGAGACGGTCACAAATGTACTTGCAGGTGGAGTTGCTATAAATGTCAGAGATGCGCGTGGTCTTTCCGCGCTTGGTCTCTCCATTCGTCAAAAAAGCATCGCCATTATGGAAGCACTGCTGGCTGCGGGAGCAGACATAAATGTGGCTGGTGAAGATTCCTGGTCGCCATTGATGCAGGCAACCCATGGCAAGGATATCAAAATACTCCGCCTGTTAATTACGAAGGGTGCGCGGATGAACCAGGCGGATGGTGCGGGTAACACTGCGTTGATGCTGGCTTGCAGGGAGGGATGGTTGGCAGGGGTGAACGAGTTATTAAAAGCGAATGCTGACATGTTTGTACGCAACAAGGCAGGGCACACGGCACTGAGTCTGGCGATTATTGCTGCTCAATCAGAGATAGTTGGTCAGTTGTTGCGCTCTGGAGATGCCCCTAGCAAACAGGGTTATGCCGGCAAGACCGCACTCATGCTGGCTGCAGGAACCGGGGAACTGGATATCATGCAACAATTTATCAGCCTTGATTCCGAGATCAATGCCGTTGATGACGCAGGCAACACCGCGCTGATCCTGGCGGCGGAGGCAGGTAACGTATCGGTTTCAAGATTGTTGCTGGAACATGGTGCGGATCGGGATAGACGAAACCGGAATCGAGACAGTGCAATTGAAATTGCACGGCGTGCCAGGAATCCGGAATTGATTCGGGTGTTAGATAATGCCGGTAAGGCGAACTCCTGGTTTAGCCGATGAACGACATTGGATTTGAATGGTTTGGCATGTATAAAAGGATAATGTCTTGAAACGTGTTCTGGCCTCTGCAGTGGTTTGTCTTCTTCGGCCGTTGGTCCGGTTGCTGCTGCGCAATGGAGTACCTTACAAGTCCTTCGCAGATATGACGAAATGGGTATATGTAGACGTTGCAAGGGCCGAGTTTGCGATCGAGGGACGGAAACAGAGTGACTCCCGGGTGTCTATTATCACCGGTCTTTCCCGCAAAGAGGTGCGCCGGGTTGGTTTGATGCCAAACCCGGTGAATGACGAATCCATTGCGCGTTTTAATCGTGCAGCGCGTGTTATCAGTGGTTGGGTGCGGGATAGAGACTTTCATGACAGCCGTAATCGGCCTGCTTCGCTGCCAGTAGAAGGCGAGTCCCGTTCCTTTACTGCCCTGGTCCAAAAATACAGTGGGGACGTGCCGGCCAGAGCTATCCTGGACGAACTTGAACGAGTAGGGGCCATTCAAAAATTACGCAACGGAAATTATCGGTTGCGGGTCAGGGCCTATGTGCCGCCGACGGGCGAGGATGAAAAGCTGGCCATACTTGGTACAGATGTGGCCGATTTGATTTCCACTATCGGACACAACATCTATTCCGAAGCATCTGAACTGTATTATCAGCGTAAAGTCGTATACAACAACGTCCCTGAAGAGGCGATGCCCCGACTGCGCTCAATGAGCGCCAGACGCGGTCAAAAACTGCTTGAGCAGATCGATGCCTGGCTGTCACAGCAGGATAGAGACATGAATCCTGACGTCGAGGGTAGTGGAAGAATGCGCGCAGGGGTCGGTGTGTTCTATTTTGAAGAATCACTCGATGCAGAGGATGATGATGAATAGCGCTGGCGCCCATGGTGCTCGTGCTGTTTTAAGGTTGCCTTAAGGCTTATGTGCAGTAATACGACGATGATTAAATACAGCCATTCAATGGGTGATTCGAGAAAGGCGCCAGGCCGGAATCGGAGGTCACTCGGGGGTTTCATCTGTTTTACTGTGCTGGCTATGTTGCTGGTTTCCTGCGGCGGAGGTGGCGGCGGAGGTGGCGGCATTGTTGCTGACGGGGGTATTGGCGGGACAGGTATCAGTCAGGGACCCGTCAGTGGCTTTGGTAGTGTGTTTGTCAATGGCATTGAACACTTCCTGGGCAGCGCGAACATTTTGATCAATGGTCAGCCAGCACCCAATGGTGAGACAGATTTAAAGCTGGGCATGGTTGTGCGTGTTGCCGGCAATGTGAATCAAACTGCTGGCACAGGCACGGCAACAGATGTTGCTTATGCACAGAATCTTGAAGGCCCGATTGATTCGATTGATCTCGCGACCAACACCATGGTGGTCCTTGGGCAGACGGTAGTGGTTGATGTCATTACGGTATTTGACGGGGCTGCAGGACTGATGGCATTAATGGCCGGTGATGTGGTCGAGATCAGCGGGTTAGTCGATGGCAGCTTTGTGATTCATGCAACGCGGGTGGATGTTGAGACCGATACCGGGTTGTATGAATTAAGTGGCACGATAGTCAATCAGAATGCGGTGACAATGACCTTTGATATTGGCGGGCAAACGGTCGATTACAGTGCCGTAACGACCCTGGACGTTCCAGGCGGTGTGCCTGCCAATGGATTGTTTGTTCGCGTACAGGGAACCCGCCCCGGCGGTACAGGTACGCCTTTACTGGCAGGATCTGCTAAAGCGGATGATTTATCGCCCAATGCGGTAGCTGGCGAGGATCTCGAGGTTGAGGGGTTTATCACTGACTTTGTATCCCCGGTTCAGTTTTCTGTTTCCGGGCAGGCTGTCCGTACCTCTGCACAAACCGGGTTCGATCATGGTGTGATCAATGATCTCGGCGATGGTGTTCACATCGAAGTGGAGGGGTCGATTGCAAATGATAATGTGCTGGACGCCGATGAAATTTCCTTTAAGGGGAGCACATCGGTGCGCGGTGAGTCGGGCGAGATCGAAATACATGCCGATATTGAGGCAGTCGATCCATCGGCTGGAACCATAACGATATTCGGTTCCAGTATAATCCTGAATTCATCGACCCAACTTGAGGATGAACGCGATAAACTGGTGCCTTTTGGCATCACCGACCTGGCTGTCGGTGACCGTGTCGATGTTAAGGCGTTCCTTGATATAACCAGTGGTGATGTGATTGCCGAGTCCTTGCATCGCAAGAATGCAAAGGCAGATGTTGAATTAGAAGCACCCGTTGACGCGGTGGATGCGATACTTGAAACGGTGACATTGTTTGGGGTATTGGTTACGACAGATTTATCAACGGTTTATCGTGACAAGCTTGACAATATCATTACGTCAGCAGCATTTTTCACCGGAGCACAACTACCTGGCGCATTGGTAGAATCGAAGGGAACGTTGGTCGGGATTACGATCCTTGCCTCTGAATTAGAGTTGGATGACTAGCCATGAAAATGCATCAGGGGTTCTGTGGGAGGGCAAAACTCTACAAGCAGGACGGACCCTGAATCCATTGCCGTTGCCCTGATAATCCGGCAGAAGCCCTCCGCTTTTGTTATCGTTGCCAGTCATGGCGCTACTGATGGACAAGGATAATCCAGGCATAGAGACTGATTTGCTGGCAGCAGATCGCGCACACGTCTGGCATCCATATAGCGCGATCAATAGCGAGACGCCGGTATTTCCTGTTGATTCCGCTGACGGTGTGCGCATCAGGCTGGTCGATGGGCGTGAGCTCATCGACGGTATGTCTTCCTGGTGGTGCGCGATCCATGGTTATAACCACCCGGTACTCAATCAGGCGATTGAGAATCAACTCAGGGATATGGCCCATGTCATGTTCGGCGGGCTTACGCACCGCCCGGCTGTCGAACTCGCCGAACAGCTGGTCGCGCTGACACCGGAGCCCTTGCAGTCTGTTTTCTTTTCCGATTCAGGTTCGGTAGCGGTGGAGGTGGCCATGAAAATGGCCATCCAGTTTTGGGCTGTAAAAGGTATCTGCAGCAAGAACCGCTTTGTTTCCCTTCTTCATGGCTATCACGGTGATACGCTCGGTGCCATGTCAGTGTGCGACCCGGTAAATGGTATGCACACCCTGTTTTCGGACGTCTTGCCAGAACAGATCTTTGTCGAGGCGCCTGGCTGTCGTTTTGGTGAACAGTGCAGTGACGCAGCATTGCAACCCATGGTTGATGCGCTGACCGGGCATAGTGACGAGATTGCAGCCGTGATTCTCGAGCCGATCGTGCAGGGCGCTGGCGGGATGCGCTTCTATTCTGCTGATTATTTACGCCGGGTGCGTGCGTTGTGCGACCGGCATAATGTATTACTGATTGCAGACGAAATTGCGACGGGTTTCGGCAGAACCGGAAGGCTGTTTGCCTGTGAGCATGCCGATATTGCCCCGGATATCATGTGCCTCGGAAAATCACTCACTGGTGGTTACCTGACGCTGGCGGCTACCCTGACAACCCGCGATATCAGCAGAGCCAACTCGCAGGGTGAGCATGGCCTGTTCATGCATGAACCTACTCTCATGGCAAAGCCACTGGCCTGTGCCACGGCATTGGCCAGCG
>DAOVYA010000176.1 GCA_030635865.1 Gammaproteobacteria bacterium
AGTCGCACTTCTGTAGGGTGCGCCGTGCGCACCGAATAACAACAGGTTACGCTTAGCCCATGGTGCGCACGGCGCACCCTACGGCGCTTTAATACCCCCTCTCCCCAACCCTCTCCCGGAGGGAGAGGGAGCCCTCGATCAATCGCCTGAGTTTTAATCACTGGCCTCCGCTGCCGAAAGATTTGCCAGCAAACCTGCGAGTTCAGATCCGACCTTCAGGCCAACCGCCAGGTAGAGCAGCGGCAAGGTCCCCGCCGACAACAACGTCCCCAACTCGCCTTTATCCAGCATCGGTGTCAGAAATGCTTCGCCGCCAACCATCGCCAACAGGCCAATAAAGATAAACGCGGCGCCCGCGAGGCCTTCAATCAGACTGACGGCGTGATGATCGAGTGTCGTTCCCGGGCGTGCCAGCAGCGGGATAAAAAAGGCCGCCGCCAGGATGACCCCGCCCTGAAAACCGCCCCCCGGCGTCAGGTGTCCGTGCAAAATAATGTAGAGGCCGACCACCAGCAGCAGCGGGAAGAACAAATCGGCACCCGCCTGCAGGATAAATCCGGCATCCGGGTCACGCGGCGCGTCTGCGCGCGGCCTGCCCAGCACCAGCCCGCCTGCGGTTGCGGCCGTGAACAGGATGGTCAGCTCCAGCAGTGTGTCGAAGCCGCGAAAGGCCAGCACCACGGCGGTAACAATGTTGCCGGCACCCACCTGTTGCCCCGCACTGGTATTGATTGCATCGCCGGCCAGCGGTGTCACTGCCAGGTTCATCTGCTGGTAAACCGCGGCAACCAGTACGGCCAACCCAAGCAGGAACAGTGCAGATGTGAAACGGCGCATCGTGGGTTAGCTCTTCCAGAGTCCAAGACGCCGCAACGCCAGTGCAAACAGCAGGCTGCTGAGCCCGGCGCCAATCGCAGCTTCAGTCATCGCGACATCCGGTGCCCGCAGGATCACGAACAACACCGACATGCCGAGTGACACCACTGACATCATCGCCAGTGCCGCCATATGATTTTTCACCAGCAATACGGCCACTGCCGCTACCAGCATGACAACAACAAGCATCAACACCAGCCATTCCATCAACTGTCTCCTTTCTTCTGGTCCACGGACCAGGGTTTGATGCCCGTAATGCGTGCGGCCCGCGCAATGGTCGAGGAACCGACCGGGTTGGTAAACAGAATAAAACCGGCGATCACCAGCAACTTCGGCCACCAGTCCGGATGATGCAGACCGATTCCCAGCAGCAGCGCCATGGCGCCCAGGGTCGCGGCCTTGGTGCCTGCCTGCAAACGATTGTAGACATCGGGCATGCGCAACAGTCCCAGGCTGCCAATAGCAATAAAGGCACAACCGATGACCAGGAAGATGTCCGCGAACACGTTCATCAGCCTTTATTCCCCTCGATGGCGCGGGCAATGGCCACGGTACCGACAAAGGCCAGCGTGCCATAGACCAGTGCAATATCCAGGTAGACCGGGTTATCAAACACGGCTGCGAGCACCGCGATAGCGGCGGTGGTAATCACTGCCAGCGTATCTGCAGCCACCACGCGGTCCAGCGGCGTCGGTCCAAGCAACAGGCGAATGACGACACAGGCAACCGCCACAGCGAGCAACAGCACGGCAAGCAGTTGCAGTCCGGTCAGGGTCACAGCAGGAATCCGCCCAGGTGCTTTTCGAAACGCGCGGCAATCTGCGCGGTCGCCTCCTCTGTACTCATGCCCTCCGGGCAATACACCCAGTGAACCAGCAGGCGATCGCCAATGACATCCACGGTGAGCGTACCGGGCGTCAATGTAATCGTATTGGCCAGCAACATCTTTCCCAGCGGTGATTTCAGAGAGGTCCTGACTTCAACCATTGCCGGTCGAATCGGCAGCGACGGTGACAACACCCGGGCAGCCAGGTCAAAGTTTGCCCGTACCAGTGCAACAGTAAAGCTCGCCAGGTAGGTAAGAATGTACAGGGGTGCCAGCCAGCTGAAGCGGAAGCCTGTGAAGATGGTGAAGCGTGCACCAAAGATAGCGGTTACCAGGATAGACACCACTGCACCGGCGATGAGCTCCTGTGTATCCAGTGAGCCCGTCAACAGCAGCCACAACAGCATGGATACACCGGCTACCAGGACATAGTGCTGCCAGGTGACGGTCCCCTGCTGCACTGTGTTATCTGATTCGGACTCCGAGGAAACCATGTTATTTTATTTCGTATCCGGTAAATGTGCGCCGCGGCAATATAGCATCAATGCATCAGGCTGGCACAGTCGCCAACCCTGCCGCCTGTTATTTCCCCGAATCGGCGCAGGATCATCAACCCACCCGGGGGAATGGGACACTATCACGACCGTTTTTTTGGCCGCCAGGACTCGGGGGTAAACAGGCCCGGCAGTTCAGGTTGTTCGAGAACCTTGTGTGACATGATGAACGAGGTGGCCGACCAGACCTGGTGGCGGTTGGCGCGGCGCCCGATGAGCCGCCCCTTGCGGCCGTCATAATATTCCGGCCACTGGTCAGCGGGCAGTCGCTTCATGGCCTGGTCCATGGCCTGTTGCGCGATGTCCAGCCGGCCCATGCGCACGGCCGCAGCGGTAAGCGTCTGCAGCAGCACCGGCCAGTTACCCCCGTTATGGTAGGACCAGGGTACATTCTTGGGATCGCTGCCGGTCACCATTTTCCATTCGTCACCTTCCATGGCCGGATAGCAGATCTTTGCCGGCATGCTGCCGACCAGGTCATCCTGGCGCGCTGCATACAGGTTGAGGATGGCCTGCGCCTGCTCCTCGTAGACCAGCCCGAACTGTATGGCGAGGAGGTTTCCGCGTGCAAAAAACCGGAAGTCCATTCTGCCCGGACCGAGATTACCGACCAGGTAACCCGCGTCATCCGGCAACCAGTCGACCAGCCAGTCCGGAATGGATTCCGGGTAGACGTTGAGCATATTGACCGTACCGTCGCCGAACTCCTCGGTATTGAAGCGATGGATCTCGTTCAGCCGCTCCAGGTCCAGCCAGTAGAAAAGCCGCAAATAGGAACGCAGTGCCCGGCGGCGCTGCAGGGCAAGTTTCGCAAGGGCATGGTTTTCCTTCGAGGACTCGAGCAGTTCACGCCCGACCTCCAGCGCCCCAAACAGCAGCACCTGGATCTCCAGCGGATGTCCGTGCACGCCGAGGCGACGGTCAATCATGAACGAACCGTCAGGCACCAGCAGTGTTGGAAAATCCTCGAAGGACTCGCGCAGCATCAATTGCAGTATCTGTCGAATGGTCTCTTGGAATTCAGGCCGCTCAGCCAGTTGCAGATCACCCGAGATGCGCACGTAGATACCCAGCAGCAGTATCCACCAGAGCATGGAATCCACGGGCGTGACGCGGCCGATTGCCTTGTCGCCAAAATCGGCATGCAGTGTTTCCCCACCGCTTTCATCCCTGATCACCCGGAAACTGGCCGGCATAACCCCGCTGACAAGTTCATGACCGCAATCGGCCTTGCGCTGGTTGTGCAGCTCGAGGACGGTAACAAGAAAGTTTCTGACGATGTCGTATTCGCCATCGGCCAGGAACACCATGGCCGAGACTGCAAAATCGCGGATAAAACAGTCCTGGTAGTTCTCCGCGGCAAGGCCTTCCGGATCGCAGGCCGCCATGGTGCCGACCGGTTCGCCACGGTAATGGATAATCGAGTCCTGCAAGACCCTGTAGGCAGACTGCAGCGCAGCTTCATTCATGGCTGGAGAGTGCCCCGTATACGGCCGGACCAAAGAGTGCGGTTCTGTCATTCAGGATCACCTGAATCGGCATGGACTCCAGCAGGGGTTGCATACGGCCCTTGGAGCAAAAGCCCTGCATGAACGGCTCCCTTTTCAGTTTGCTGAGTATCTTTGGCGCAATCCCGCCACCCAGGTACACACCACCGGTCGCCATCATCTTGAGCGCCAGGTTGCCGGCCTCGACACCGTAAAAGTGTACGAACAGATCAAGTGCCTCCACGCAGATCTCGTCCTGTTCCTGCAGTGCCGCCTGTGATATCGCGGCCGCAGGATCTCCCGTGCGCATGGATTCGAGCAGCCAGCCGGGCACCTCACTGTTGCGATACTCCCTTAAAAACGCATGTATATTGATAAGACCGGGCCCTGACAACACCCGCTCCCAGCTTACATGCGCAAACTGTTTGCGCAGAAAGCAAAGCAATGCGTACTCCAGTTCACTGGCTGGGCTGAAATCCGCGTGCCCGCCTTCCGTACCAAAAGGCCGCAGGCGCCGGCCGTCGCTGTACATGCCGGCCTCCCCCAGTCCGGTTCCCGCTGCAATGACGGCCGCGTTCCCTGCCGGATCCCGGTCACCTTCCTGCAGCACATGAAAGTCGCCGGCATCGAGGGCCTGGATGCCCCAGGCATTGGCCTCGAGGTCGTTCAACAGCGCCACCTGTGTAATCCCCAGTTCCTCACCAAGATCGCCGGCAACCAGCTGCCAAGGCAGATTGGTGGTCGTAGCCACACCGTTCCTGACCGGTCCCGCCACACCAAAACAGGCGGATTCA
>DAOVYA010000192.1 GCA_030635865.1 Gammaproteobacteria bacterium
ATTGCAGCGGAAAGTGCAACCACAATAGCAGTAAGAAATCGATTCATGGTTACTCCTGGAACTGTTCTTTTGGTTGGGTACTGCGCTGGCTGAAAGCATAGCCAAATAACTAGACTATGTCTAGAAGAGGTTACAATAGGTTGAATCTATATAATAAGTATTGTTGTTGATTATTCTAATGTGCAGCCACTCTCGGGCGGCAGGAAGAGCGGCGCTTGGAATTCAGGGACTTACGCTGAAAGTTATTTTCAACCCGTCAAGAAGCAAACAAAACAAGGAAGATGAAGTTCCGGAAACGACCAAAGTTGCCGTTTAGTCCGCTCTAATATAAACAAACACTTAACGACAAATATCGACCCGTTCCCGTCATTCAGGTACGACCTCTCAACGGCAACTACGTGGCAAAACCGGACGTTCACGTCCTGATTAGCTCACTGCTATTCGCCGTCGCTCAATAGAAAAACAGCGTTGCTACGATGAACCGCAAACCGGCTTGGCGCCTCTGCCGTAACCGTTGGGCTGGTCGGCCATGTGGGATTGACGGCGGTCAAGCCTGAGTAGGAATCAAGAGAATCAGGCAAAGATGCTGGACAGGGCGTCAGGCGGGCAGTGGTGTTTATGGCCTGTCGGCAGGGAAACCGCCTCTGAGCGGAAGAAAGTAAACGTGAGAGTGGGCCGAGTGCGACCTGTCGGCGGGAAGGCCGCGGGGATACAGCGATTTAGCTGTATGACCACAGAATGGGTCGCTTAAACTTCCTAAACCCGAGTACCACGCCCAGCCAGGAAGTTTCATCATTGTTTTTTATTTAAGAATTTCTTTGCGACCTTTGCGGTGCAAACAGGTTTTTTTATCGACAAGCACTACCTAGAGCGGCCATGCCAGGGGTACGACCAGAATCGTGGCGAGACCGACCAGCAGGGTGAGCGGCAGGCCGAGCCGCAGATAGTCGGTAAAATGGTAACCGCCGGGGCCGTAGACCATCAGGTTGGTTTGATAGCTGATGGGGGTGGCAAAACTGGCGGAGGCCGCGATCATGACGGTAATGGCGAAGGGTAGAAAATCTACCGCCAGCTGGTTTGCGCTCGCCAGGGCGATGGGGAACATGAGTACCGCGGCGGCATTATTGGTCACCACGGCACTGAACAGGGCCGTGATCAGGTAGATCATACTCAACACCATCCATGGCGAGCCAGCGCTACCGCCGATGAGTGAGGTGGCGACGGCATGGGCCGCACCGGTGATTTGCAGGGCGTTACCGATGCCGAACGATGCGGCAATAACGACCAGCACCTGCCAATCGACTGCCCGCCGGGCAATCGTACCCGAAGTGCAGCGGGTAATGATCATCAGGCCGGCGGCCAGCATGGCAGCCTGCAGCATGCTCAACCACCCCAGCGTCACCGACAGCACCATCAGCCCGATAATGCCAAAGGCGATCCAGACCCGCTCATGGCGCGGCAGCTGGAAGTCTACGAGACGGCTGATCAGCAGGAAGTCCCGTGAATTGCGATGCTGTTCAAGGAACGATTGCCGGGTCTCGAGCAGCAGGGTATCGCCCGGCTGCAGGATGATGTCACCCACCTTATTGCTAATCCGTGCGCCATTGCGTGCCACGGCGATCACCACCGCACTGTAGAGGGTGCGGAAGCGACCCTTGCGGATACTTTTACCTATGAGTGGAAAACTGTCTGAAACCACCGCCTCAACCAGACAACATTCGTGACGCGGTGAATCCAGTTTAAACACCTGATCGGTAGCCGGAACCAAGCCATTGATGCGATACAGATCCAGTACGGAATCAATGATGCCGGTAAACACCAAGCGGTCGTCTTCCCGCAGTCGCTCATGCGGGGAGACGGCGGGCAGTATCCGGTTTTCCCGATCGATCTCCACCAGGTACATGCCGGGCAGCTGACGCAGGCCGGCATTCTCGATACTCATGCCTTCCAGCGGACTGCCCGGCACCACGAGCATTTCCACAGTGTATTCACGTGCATCTGCAAATTGACTGAGCACCGAGCGGCGCTGCGGCAGCCAGTGGCTGAGCAGCAGCGTGGCGAGAACAACCAGCAATACAACCGGCAGGCCTACCCAGGCAAGTTCGAACATGCCGAGGCCCTCACCCCCGGTTTCCTTGATGATCAGGCCGTTGACGACGAGGTTGGTGCTGGTGCCGATCAGGGTACAGGTACCGCCTGCAATGGCGGCATAACTCAACGGGATCATCAGACGGGACACCGATAGCCGGTGACGCCTGGCCCAGTCCTGCACGGCAGGTATGAACATGGCGACGACGGGGGTGTTGTTCAGAAAGGCGCTGAAGGCCGCCACCGGCAGCATCAACCGGAACTGGGCATCCGGCAGGGAGCGCGGCCGGCCGAGAATAGTCTGGCTGATCCAGGCAATGCCACCGGTTTCGCGCAGGCCGGTCACCACGATATACAGTACACCGACCGTGACCATGCCCTCGTTGGCGAGTCCGGCCAGCGCCTCCTGTGGCGAAAGCACCCCGCTCAGCAGCAGCAGGGTGAGACCGGACATCAGAATAATGTCGGGCGCATACCTGAGGTAGACCAGCAGGCCGATACAGACAGTCACCACACATAGTGTAAACCATGCCTCCCAGCCCATATGTCATTTCCTTTCAGGCTAGAAGCTGGTATGGGGCAGAGTGGCGACTCTGCCGGGGCGCATCGCGGCAGTTTGCAGCCGCCGGATTTTTGCTTGGGAGTGATCAAGCCATTGCTCGACCTGCAGACTGAGTTCCGGGTAGACCAGTTCATCAGGATTGTTGCAAAAGTCAGACACGGCTGATTGAAGCGACTCCAGGGAATCCCATAGTGAGGCCTCTTCCAGCATGGTGTCGCGCAACAGGCCGGTCATCGCCGCCGTATCCAGATCATCGCTTGCCTGACCCAGCTGCAGCAACATTGCCTTGCTCATTAATAAAAGCGCATTGTCGAGGCTCTCCCCCGCCTCGGCAAACTTGTGCTTGGCGGCAAACGCCTTGAAAAGACCAGCCTCATAGGCCACATCCAGCAACAATTTGCTGACGGGGTCCGCCCTGACGCCGGCGCACTCGCCGATACCGGTACTCTTTACCTTGAAGACCCGGGCATCGCCGTGGTCTCGAATCAGCGACGCCACTTCACTCTCTTTCACCTCGGCCAGATCATGCAGCAGGGTTTTAAAATAGCCGGCCCCTTTGCGGCGGCTCCAGTCGGTGAAGTTTTCTCCTTCGGCCCGCTGCTCCAGATAGGCGTCCTGGATGCGCTTGACCGCCATGGGTACGCGGACCGCTGGTATGTCCGGACCGGCGAAGGCCAGGGCGCCGCCGAGCGCGCCGTTACCACCCAATAGCACGGTATAGCTCGGGACCATGTTACCGTAATGGCGCCGGCCCTTACCGTACAGTCCGATATCCGCCGTATTGGCATTGGCGCAGTTATTATGGCAACCGTTCACCCGGATGCGCAAATTGGCGGGTCCACTATTCAGTTCACGCGCAACAAGCTGTGACGCGGTGATCCCCAGGGGGCAGGTATCGGTCCCGGGGCAGGTGACGACATTGTCGTTTTCACGGGGGAGTCCCAGGCCCAGTTCGTGCAACCCCTGACGTAAGGTATTAATCTGCTTTTCAGCTACATGGTGGACCACCAGGTTCTGATTTTGGGTGGCGCGAACTTCGTGAAAATCCTCGCGTTCAAACAACCGGGCAAGGCCGTGTAGCTGGTCCACCTTGATCTGTCCCGAGGGAATGCTGATGGGTACCGCATAGTAGCCTGCCTGATGTTGTGGTATCGGCGCGCGAAGCTTACCCGGTGGGTTCACAAGAACCGCATCGGCTTGCCGCCACTGGCCACGCGGCGCCTTGTTTTCATCAAAGGCGGTTAGCGTTCGGCTCAACTCGTCCTGATACCGGCTAAGGAAAACATCAATGCCCAGACTTGCCACCAGAAACTTGAGGCGGGATCGATTCTTGCGTTGATGATCTGAATATTTGTTATGCAGGGTCAACACCGCCTCGATCACCGGCAACAGCATCTGCTCGTCAATAAAGGGTTCGAGCAGCAGGGCTTCATGTGGTTTGGCGCCCAGGCCACCCCCGACCAGGACCATGAAGCCTGGCCGTCCCTCGCTGTGAGTTGCGATAAACGCCATGTCATGGATAAGCCCCTGGGCGCAATCGGCCTCACAAGCCGAAAAACTGATTTTGAACTTGCGGGGCAACAACTGGGTCAGGGGATGCCGAAGAAAGTAGCGGCTGGCTTGTTGTACATGTGTGCCGACATCGACATGTTCATGAGGGCAGAC